>JAOZTO010000053.1:9574-10681 GCA_029942265.1 Desulfocapsa sp. | reverse complement strand
ACTTTTTTCCCATTCTTGGCCATGGCAGTGGCAGTATTTGCAACAACGGCAGTTTTTCCAACTCCGCCTTTGCCACTGGTGATTGCATAGACTCGTGTCGCTTTATCACTGGTATCAGTGTCGATTGGCATATTACCCATATTTCTTAGAGTATCGGCCTGATCAGGCACAGCGGAAAGTATGTTATTCATAGGATATTCCTTTGCCGGGTGACATAATAAGCTGGGTCAAAAAATCTTTATCTGCCGGCATGATGTCTTCTGGGACGCGTTGACCATTAGTAATATATGAAAAAGGAATTTTTTCATTAATTTGAATATCCAAAAGGATACCAAGACAGGTGCATTCATCAATTTTTGTAATTATTGTGTTATCGATTCCAACTCCAGAGAAGCGGCGTAATATTTCATATATTTCATTTTCACGGGTCGCTGCAGAGAGAACAAGATGTTTTTTTATGTCTAAATCTGGGCGCAGAAAAGATGTGAGTTCGTCAATACAGAAAGTGTCCTGTGGACTTCTTCCAGCGGTATCAATAAGAATAAGATCTTTATCACGGAATTTTAGTAGTGCAGTTTCAAGCTGCTCAGGACTGATGACTACCTCAACAGGGATGTTCATAATTTCGCCGTAAACTTTTAACTGTTCAACAGCAGCAATTCTGTAAGTGTCGATGGTAATAAAAGCAATGTTTGGTGAATGATTGGCAAGATAAGTGGCTGCAATTTTAGCAAGTGTTGTTGTTTTCCCAACACCTGTTGGACCAACCAGTGCTATGCGATGTTGTTTGGTTTCATGTGGGAATGTTTCATTGCTGACTTGAAGCAAATCATTAATGGCTGTTTTAACAAACTGCTCCCGAGCAAAAAGATCCGATAACTCTTCAATTGTGAGAGATTCCCCTGCAAATCCTGAAATTGCATCAGCTGTTGCTGTACTTATACCACAGTCAAGCAGACGTTGTCGTAAGGTTGTTATGAGGCCATCATCTGAAAGTGGCGTGTCTACAGAGGGGGCAGAAGCTGCTTTTGGAGATGGCGTATTCCTGCGTAACATTTCCCTACCAAGATCCTTGATCATCCCTTTGAGTTCGTTGACCTCTGATTG
>JAOZTO010000053.1:0-9474 GCA_029942265.1 Desulfocapsa sp. | reverse complement strand
ACATTTCCCTACCAAGATCCTTGATCATCCCTTTGAGTTCGTTGACCTCTGATTGCAACTGTGTATTGTCAGCAGCTATTGGTTCAACATGTGAAATGTATGATGCGGCTGCTGGTATATCTTTAAGGGGGGGAGCTGGTGGTCTGTTCATTTGAAGAGCAGAATTATAAGTAAGCGTATCGGCTTTTCGGGAAAAAGATGGTTCGGCAGGGACTTGTAGCTGGCCTTGAGTCTCGGTGTTCTTTAAGTCACCACCTTTGTGCGGCCATAAGGAATCAACGGCTGCTGTGATTTCAAAGGATTTTTTGCCAAGCAACCCGAGCTTTTTTGAGCGAATGGTTTTTGTGGACAGAATAAGGGCATCAGGACCTAATTCCTCTTTAACCATTTTTAACCCGGAAGCGATGTCGTGGGATTCAAACACTTTAACTTGCATCGAAATTCACATTACCAATAGATCGTATTTTGATATTAGGAAGAATCTCATTGTGAGAGATTACAACCAGCTGCGGGAAATATCTTTCAGTAAGTTTTCTTACATGTGGACGAATCTGTGGTGCTACTAACAGAGTAGGACGTTGCCCACCATCAAAAAGAGGAATTGCACTGCCTATGGAATCAAGGATTATTTGAGCTTTCCCAGGATCGATGGCAAGAAAACTTCCAGTTTCTTTGTGTTGAACAGAATTTGATATTTCATCTTCAACACTTTTTGAAAGGGTAATTAGAGGTATAACATTATCAACGGCAAGATCATGACTGATGGTTCTAGCCAAGGAGTGACGAACATATTCTGTGAGTACGTCAGTATCTTTGGTTACAGGAGCCCAATCAGCCATACATTCAAGAATGGTACGTAAATCTCTGATAGAGATATTTTCTGAAAGCAGATTTTGGAGTATGCGCATAATAGTTCCCAAATTCACAATATCTGGAACCAGTTCATCGACAAGTTTAGGATAGGTTTTAGCGAGATTATCCAAGAGGTTTTGCACTTCCTGACGACCTATCAGCTCATGGGCGTGTTGTTTTATAAGCTCAGAAATATGTGTAGCCATAACGGTTGTGCAATCTACCACAGTGTAACCGGCTATCTGAGCACGTTCTTTTTTGTCTTCTGTGATCCATATGGCAGGTAAACCAAATGCGGGCTCTTCGGTGGGAACACCTTTGATTTTTTCCGTAACCATACCTGGATCCATGGCCATAAAGTGACCTGGAAGCATTTCTGCACTGGCAATTTCAACTCCTTTAAGGGAAAAAGTGTATTGATTTGGTGTCAGTTGCAGGTTGTCCTTAATGTGGACAGGTGGAACGATAAAACCATTGTTGGATGCAAATTGTCTTCGGATTGACTGAATACGAACCAGGAGTTCTCCATCTTGTGATGCGTCAACAAAAGGTATAAGGCCATATCCGACTTCAAGTTGAAGTAGATCGACATTAAGAAGTTTTTCATAATTTTCTTCAACTTTTGGAGGAGGTTCACTGGCTATTTCTTCTTCAATCTGTACTTCTTGTAATTTCTTTGTTTTTTCCATCTGGAAGGCAGTAAATCCAAGGGCAATTGAGAGTAGGATAAACGGCGTGAATGGAAGCCCAGGGACAAGAGCGAGCATCAAAAGTATTACGGCTACAACCCAAAGGGCAATAGAATATTTACTGAATTGTTCTTTTATATCTGAGCCAAAATCCTTGTCTCCTGTTGATCTTGTAACAAGTAAACCAGCGGCGGTGGATATAATAAGAGCTGGGATCTGGCCAACCAGCCCATCTCCAACTGTGAGAATAGTATAATTGGCCGCCGCTTCAGCCATGGGCATCCCTTTTTGAAGAACACCTATGATAAATCCAGCACCAATATTAATCAGTGTGATGATAATACCTGCAATAGCATCACCCTTAACAAACTTTGAAGCACCATCCATGGCACCGTGAAAACTTGCTTCGGTACTGATTTCTTCGCGGCGGCTTCTGGCGTCATCCTCATTAATAAGTCCGGCATTTAGATCAGCATCGATTGCCATCTGTTTACCGGGCATAGCATCAAGTGTGAAACGAGCCGCTACTTCAGCAACTCGTCCTGCACCCTTTGTGATAACCATGAAATTAATCAAAACGAGTATGATAAAAATCACCAGTCCAACAACATAATTTCCCCCAACTACAAATTGACCAAAAGACTGGATAACAGAACCAGCGGCGGAAGGTCCCTCATGTCCATTTAATAAAATCAAACGTGTGGATGCAACATTTAAGGAAAGGCGAAAGAGGGTGGTAGCAAGTAATATTGAAGGGAAAATAGAGAAATCTATCGCCTTGACCGTGAAAAGGCTAATAATAAGAATCAGAAGGGCAACGGTGATGTTCATGGATAAAAACAGATCAAGTAATATGGACGGCAGTGGGATGATCATGATCATCAAAATACCGACAAGGCCAAATGCAGCTATGACATCTGAACGCTGCAGCAAGTCCCTCCACTGTATTTTGTTAAATATGCTTTCCTGGCCTGTGAGTTCCATAAATTGTTTTTTGCATTATTTTTTTAATGAATAGACATGTGCTAATATTTCAGCAACCGCTTTGAACATTTCTTCGGGGATTACAGCACCCAAATCTATTTTATGCAATAAACGAGCCACAGGTGGGTTTTCTATTAAGGGAATTTCGTTTTCACGGGCAATTTCTCTAATTTTCATTGCAATATGATCAGAACCTTTGGCGATTATTACGGGTGCGTCCATGGTACTTGTATCGTATTTGATTGCTACTGACAGGTGGGTCGGATTTGTAATTACAACGTCAGCATCGGGGACTTCTGCCATCATTCGTTTTTGTGCCATCTCCTGTTGTATTCTACGAATTTGAGCTTTAATAAAGGGGTCACCTTCCATTTCCTTGAATTCTTCCTTTACTTCCTGCTTGGTCATCTTCATCTTTTCTTCCATTTCATGACGAGTATACAAAAAGTCAATTGCAGCAATAAGTATCATAATACCACATACTTTTGCAAGTATCAGTGTTGCGATACGAGCAAGAAATAAGATGGTGTCAATAATGCTGGTATCAACGAGAATTAGTGCTTCGTTAAAATTATTATATACGGTTGAATATGCAATCCACCCTATGAGAATAACTTTAAGAATAGACTTGACCATATCCACAAGGCTGCGCATAGAAAACATACGTCCAAAACCTTTAATAGGGTCAAGCTTGGAGAAATCAGGTGTTAATGGCTGTGTGGTAAAAAGCCAGCCAATTTGAAATACACTTCCAAAAAAACCTATGATAATAACAAGAAAAAAGAGAGGCCATAGTAGCATTGCAAATTCTTTTATAAGGAAAAATGTGAGGTTGGTCACATCGTTGGGGGTACCATGGAAGCTATCGATATTACGCCACATTGCTTCCAGTAATTCGGATAATCCATTCCAAAACGCAGGCATATAGAAGATCCATAGAATAAGTACAAGGGTAAACAGTAAAGCTGTTTGTACCTCTTTACTCTGTGAAACCTGTCCCTTTTTTCGAAAATCAGCTCTTCGTTTGGACGACGGTTCTTCTGTTTTTTCTCCGCCACTGGACGATTCTTCAGCCATAATTAGTACTCAGATTAATGTTGATTTTCGGGTAGTCCAAAACAGTTACCAATACCTGTGAAAATATATTGTTTAACTGTAAGCGTCCAATTAACCGCACCTTGCTTTATCAAACTCCTGTCCCTGTAAGTGTTTCAGGGTGGTGTTCATGGAGCGCTTACGTTTAACTGAACCTCAGAATGAAGAGAGATGTGGTTTTTGAACAATTTCCTAGTTCAAAAGGCGCATAAGGGTAAAAAAACGCTCTGCTAAACTGTCAAATTCTCGTCTTAATAGGATGGTTACCAGAGGAAGTGTCAAACCAATGACTACAAATGAGATGCCAATATTGATCGGGAAAGAGAGTAAAAATACATTTAATTGAGGAAAAACCCGAGCAAGAATACCAAGAATTAATCCAGATAGCAAAAGTACCGCAAGAATTGGCGCACTAAATTGAATTCCAAGGGAAAATATTTTGGAAGATAATTGCAGAATGTAGGGAATAGCTCCACCAGAAATATTAAAAATACCCGGTGGAAGTACGGTATAAGACTCAGCAGCAACAATAAAGAAGACATGGTGTCCATCGATTGCCAGGAAAATAAGAATGGCAAAAACATTCTGAAATTGAGATATTAGTGAAAGTTGACGTTCGTTTTGTGGATCAAAAACATTTGCAGCAGCAAAACCCATCTGGTAGCCGATAACAGTTCCACCAAATTCAACAGCCGTGAAGATCATTCGTGCGATAAGTGCTATGGCACTACCAAGCAAGACCTCTGAGATCATAAGCAGAAGGAACGAACCAGGGGTAAAGGCAATTTCTGGGATCGATGGCTCCATGACAGGAAAAAGAACCAGAGCAATCATAACGGCGATCCCAGCTTTAACTTGGGTAGGAGTTTGATTAGCTAGAAGAACAGGTACCGCTGCAACAAATCCGGCAACACGAGCTAAGCAGATAAGAAAAATCTGAAATTCGTTTATGGGAATGAGTTGAAGATCCACAAAGAGTTAAAATGTGGAAATAGAGGTAAATATTGATCCTGCAAAAAGAATCATGTTGTGTATCATCCAAGGTGTCATGATGAGGAGAGTCACAAATACTGCGACAATTTTAGGGATAAAAGTCAACGTTTGTTCATTAATCTGGGTAGTTGCCTGGAAAATAGAGACGATAAGACCAACGATCATCCCAGCCAAAAGCATGGGGCCTGCCATCATTAATGTGATCTGAACGGCACGTCTGCATAGATCTACAACAAATTCATCACTCATATCAACCTTGAAAGCTTTTTATTAGAGAACCAACAATTAATGCCCAACCATCAACAAGTACAAAGAGAAGTAGTTTAAAGGGCATGGAAATAATAACCGGTGGCAACATCATCATACCCATTGACATAAGAATGGAAGCCACAATCATATCAATAACCAAAAAAGGGACGTATATCATAAATCCCATTTGAAAAGCACGCTTTAATTCCGACAACATAAATGCAGGGATGAGGGTCATGGTTGGAATATCGTTTTTGTCATATGGTTCGTTGTCCATGGTAATACCTGACATCATGGACAGTTCAGACTCTTTCACCTGGGAAAACATAAAGTCTCGGATTGGTTCAATAGCTTTGTCTAATGCGTCCTGCTGGTTTATTTCTTCAGCTAGGTAGGGTTGCAGCGCCTCATCGTTGATCTTATTAATGGTTGGAGCCATAATAAAAAAAGTGAGAAACAGAGACAGACCTATGACTACCTGTGTGGGCGGCATATTTTGAGTTCCCATAGCCTGGCGCACAAAACCGAGTACAATGACGATACGGGTAAAACAAGTGGTCATTAAAAGAATAGCAGGGGCGATGGACAGGATAGTTAGGAGGAACAGTACCTGTAAACCAGTGGATACTTGGGCAGGGTTAGTGGCACTTTCGACACCAAAGCTGATTGTGGGGACATCAATTGCAAAGACAGAATACGGGAAAAACAGCAACCAGCAAATGGTTGAGAGAGAAGCGTTCAGCCATACGAATTTGAAAATAGTCTTCATTGTATTACTTTTCATTCTGTTCAGCATTGGTAAGGCTTTCCTGAAAGGTAGCCGCCTGGTTATTTTCTGGAAAGGTGGCAAGTAATGTGAAATTTTCTGTACCAACACCCAGCAAAAAAGTCTGTCCTTTAACTTCAACAAGGCAGAGAGATTTTTTTTGCATGATATGGCGCATTTCCTTAATCTGAATCTCTGAGTTACTGTTGGTTTGGATAAAAGAGAGTCGTTTTCTCAACAACCCATAGATGATTAGAAGAATCCCAGATACGATAAGCAAACCCCAGAACATACGCAGGCTTGCAGAAAAAAGTGAGGGATCTGTATTTTCAATCATTATTGTAACCTATCCCAACTGCTCTACACGATCAACCGCGCTCACAATATCTGTTAGACGTATTCCAAATTTGTCGCCTACCATAACAGCTTCTCCTTTGGCTATGAGACGTGAATTGACGTAAAGATCAAGGGAGTCGCCTGCAAGTTTGTCAAGTTCAATAATATACCCTTCGCCCATTTTTAAAAGGTCTTTTAATAGAATTTTACTACGTCCCACCTCAACTGAGATCTGCAAGGGAACGTCGTAGAGAAATTCAAGACCGCGATCAGCCGGTGCTGAATTTGTTGCTGGGGGCTGGTTTGCGACAGCATTCTCAATGGGAGAGCTATCCATGTCATCACCATCAAGTAGTTCTTTAATTTCTTCGGGTTGTGGTCGTGCATTATTCTGTATATCGTCACTGTCCATTCTATTCTCCTTGCTCGTAAACGCCTGTCAGGTGAATGGCTTTTATTCCATTAATAGTACCTGGATTGGCAAAAAATTTATGTTTTCCTTCAACTAATATTTTGAGTGGTGAGTTGGGGTCATAATCAATATTGAGTATATCACCTTTTTTGAGTTTTATGGCTTGACGGACAGGCACTGTAATGATTCCAGACTGGGCAACGACGGTTGTGGACATTTTGTCAACTTCATTGATTAAAACATCCTTCCACCCTGATTGACGCACAGTTTTTACACGTAACAAGTCACGGAATTCCTCGCGAACCGGATCAAAGGTAGCCACAGGGAAAACAATGTCAAAAGTACCTGATAGATTACCAATTGTTAGTTGAAAAGTACCCGTAAGTATATCTGCATCAGCTTCAGCAATGGAAACAAGACGAGAATTTGATTCAACTTTTACAATTGATGATTCAATTTCGATAACCTGTTCCAGTGCTTTGTCTATATCCTTACAGGCTTGAACCATAACAGATTTAAGAACATTCAGTTCAATAGTTGTTGGCTTTCGGTCAGGTTGTAGAGGCGCAATTTCAGTGGAAGCGCCTAGCATAATCTCAACAAGAGAAAAGCAGAGCTCAGAATTAATAACCATGAGAGCCCCGTTTTTAAGAGGATCCATACTTAAAACGCCAATTGCTCCCGCATCTTTTTGTGAAAGCAGATACTCCTGAAACGTATGAGAGTCTATGCCGGTACGCTTTAACGTTACAGTTCGTTGGAGTTGACTTGTGAGTGTTATACTGTAATTGGTTGCAAATGCATCTAATATGATATCCAAATTGGGGATACGCTGTTTTTTGTCAGATGAACCTGCTATACGAAAAAGATCAACGGGGGTAGCGTTTACTGAGTCTAAGGATGAACTGTCACCCTTAAGATCAGTGGAAACCTTGCCATTTTTTATTCCCTCGAGAAGTTCGGCAATCTGCTCTTTATTTAAAATTGGTTCCACTGAGATATCCTGGAATTATTGAACAACAAAATCTGTAAAATAAATGGCCTTAACTTTTCCGTTTTGTAGAAAAGAGTTAATCTTTGATACCAGTTCGGCTTTCAGCTGTTTTTTCCCCTGGAGATCATGGAGTTCTTCGTAGGTTTTGTTCCCAACAAGTAATAAGACAGCATCTCTGATCTGGGGCATTCGTTTATTGGCTTCTTCGCGAACCTCTTCTTTGTTAAGCTCTATGGTAAACGATCCTTTAACATAGTGTCGCTCATCTTCACTGATAATGTTCACGATAAACTCAGTAATTTCTACCATAGGGCCGATTTCACTGCTCTGGTTGATTACAGGAACAGGGACATCGAGCCCAGGATCTACTTCTTCCTCCTCGACCGGATCGGGCTTAAGAAAAAAGAAAGCAGCACCTCCAATAATGAGTAAAAGAACAACGGCGGCAGCAATAATTATGATAAGTTTCTTTTTTCCGCCACCTTCTTCCGTAGATTCATCGGTATCGTTTTTCTTTTTTTTGTCGTCAGCCATTTTATAGTCCTTTTCTTTCTTTAAAGTGGAATTTCACCAGCTTTGGATTTTTTGGCACCAAGGCCTATGGAGTTATTAGTTCGTAGTACAAAATCAACCCGTCTGTTTTTTGCCATATTTATGTCATTATTATTAGGGGCAATGGGACGATCTGCACCGTAGCCGCTTGCTGACATACGATCAAGAGGTAAAAGATCACTTTTTTTGAAAAACCTCATAATAGAAACAGCGCGATCCATTGAAAGGTTCCAGTTACTTATTTTGCGTTTGGATACAGGGGAGGAATCAGTATGACCCTCGATACGCAGACGCATGGGTAGAGGGCGAATGATATCAGCGAGGTTTCTGAGCACTGGGTAGGCTGTTGGTGATACGATAGATGAACCCTTTTTAAATAGAATTGAATCGTTAATGCGTAAAATGATGGTATCGTCTTCTTTTTTAATAAGTTCCACATCATCTGGAATAGCATCAGATTTAATTTGTGACTGAATACGTTTGTATATTTTAGCAGCCATTTGATTTTGAATGGGGGCAAATTTAGATATTGGCGGAGAGGGGATAATAGGTATTGAAAATTTACTTGGAGCTGGGCGAGAATGAGCGCCAAAGGCATTCCTGATTGATGCCGATGCCTCAGCAAATTTAACTTCTTCCATATTGGCCATGGAGAGCAAGAGAACGAAAAAAGTCAAAAGTAGGGTGACAAGATCCGCAAAAGTTGTCATCCATGCCGGTGCACCGGCAACGCAGACGCATTTTGGACATTTGGTTTCTTCTACAGCAGCTTGTTTGTCATCATCAGCCATCAGTTAATAACCAGATTATTTAAACGTCGATTCTCTGAGTTTTGGTGCGATAAATGCATGTAACTTCTGTTCCATTATTCGTGGATTTTCTCCAGATAAAATAGATTGCATCCCCTCTATAATCAGGTTTTTCATAAGAGTTTCTGATGCAGATCTGTTTTTAAGTTTTCCAGCCATTGGAGCGCAAAATACATTTGCAAGAACGGCTCCATAGAGAGTTGTGAGTAAGGCAACAGCCATGGCAGGGCCAATGGAATCAGGGTCGGACATGTTCATAAGCATCTGTACAAGACCGATCAAAGTTCCTACCATCCCCATGGCAGGGCCATATCCAGCAAGAGATGTGAAAATATCTTGCCCCTTATCGTGTCGCTCTGCAAGATATTCGAGCTCTGTCGTAAGCATTGATTTTAACGTTTCTGGTTCCTGACCATCAACCGCCATCTGCATGGCTTTTAGTAAGAAATCATCTTCAACCCCATCCATCATGCCCTGCAGTGAAAGAATTCCCTCTTTTCTGGCCTTATTGGCAAATTCCATAAGTTGGACAATAAGTCCAAAAGGGTCTTCATCCTTGTTGAGGAGTGTTTTTTTGGCAATTGAAAAGGCACCGAGAATATCGCTTAACGGGTAATGAACCAAGGCAACACCAATGGTTCCTCCAAAAACAATCAATCCCGATGGAATATTAATAAATATACCAAGAGGTCCACCCTGAAGAATAGCCATAAGCATAAGGCCACACGCAAGAGCTAAACCAA
>JAOZTO010000052.1 GCA_029942265.1 Desulfocapsa sp. | reverse complement strand
TTTTTCATTTAACGAAGAGATCGGGACAAAAGGCATTAAATCAACAGGCTCATTAGATCTCTATTCTTATTTACCGATTAATGCATTCTCGATAATTTGATCCATTGAAAAATCATGAGCCTGGAGATAGTAGCGCAAAATCTGCCCCATGGCTTCAAGGGGCACAGGTCCGACAAGCTCACTGCCGACGACATTAACACCATATTTGGCAGCCTCTCGTTTTACAGCTTCCATAACCATGGGGATAGGTGTCTTCTGATAATGGGTTAAGTTCATGGATACCTGTGTCAAACCTTCTTCTTCCAAAGACAGCCCAATGGCTCGGACAAAACGAAATCCACCATTAATATGGCGGACACTTTTTGCAATAGTCTGGGCAATTTCTAATTTGGTTGTTCCTAAATTGATATTCAGGGCCACCAGAGGAAATCGTGAAGAGATCTGTATGGAACCCGTCTTGGGAATAAATTTGGCAGGCCCCTCATCTGGCTTCCACTCCGGTTTTAAGATTTTCTCGGCCAAAGCTTCATATTCACCTTTTCGTACTTTTACCAGGCTTTGCCGGTCAGGGTGCTTGGCTGCATCTTCATAAAAATAAACTGGAACATCCAGTTGTCCTACAAATCGTCCAAACTCATGGGCGATTGCCACTGATTCTTTTTCTGAAATACCGCTGATGGGAATGAATGGAATTACATCAACAGCTCCCTGGCGTGGATGAGACCCCTTTTGTTTAGACATATCGATGAGATCAATGGCCGTTTTTACAAGCTTTTGAGTTGCCGTCACAACAGCATCGGGTTCTCCAATATATGAAATTACTGAACGGTTGTGGTCTGGGTCGGATGAATAATCAAGCAGTGTTACATCTTTTGAGGATCGAATAGTTTCAACAACTTTTTCAATAACACTGAAATCTTTACCTTCACTAATATTTGGTACACACATTAATGCTTTCATCTAATCACCTGTTGTTTATAAAATTTTACAGTTGTATGTGTAAATATTCGGCTAGCACCCCATCTTCGTTTGATCCAGCTTGTTCACAAGCCAGATCAAACGAACCTAGGGCACTATCCAAACATCTACAATTCAGTGGTCTGGGCTGTTTTGAACCCAACCCGAATATTTACTTGTATGTTAAAAATACTTAACTTAAGCGCATGCAATGATTTATAGATCAGGAGTTTTCACCATAATTGAATCCAATTGCCTTGTTATGGTTCCATTTTTTCCGAGTGGATCACTTTCCCACTTCCGGAGATTTTAGCAGACAGTGAGCTAGTTTAAGCTCTTCAAAAGCTGAATTGTCTTTTGATCTTCCATCGAATGTTTGTTTTCTTTTATATTTGTTATATATAACTATTACAAATGAAATGCCAGTGTTTTTTTTATATGATAGTTACTGAAGTGGTAACTGCCTGTTGGTGTGTTGTTATAAATGCTGGTATGTCTTGGACATGATTGCGGAATGGCAATTGCTGACGATGAATCGGAAAAAAGTTTCTGCAAAAAAAAATCTGATTGAAACGTAAATATTCGGGTTGTTTTGTATTTCCGATACATTAAAAGAATGACGAAACAGTTAGGCGTGGATGGTCTTCATATTCCATTCCTTTTTTTTCTTGAAAAAAGCAGCCCTGCAATGAGAAGCTGTATAATTCCGAATCCGGCAAGAGCAAAAGCCTCAGTCAATACTTCCTGAACACTTAATCCACGCAGGAATATATCAAGAAAACCATCCAGCCCCCACGACATAGGAGAGATGTTGCTGAGCATTTGCATGCTTTGCGGCATCAGGAATTTCGGCACCATAACACCACCTATGGCACCAAACAGGATATTGAGAATACCGCCTATAGTTGTTGCCTGTTCCACACTATTTACAGACACTGCAATAACCATTGATGTACCAATGGCCGCAAGACTTAGCCCCGTTGATACCAATAATAATCCAGTGAGAGAGTTACCGAGTGTTAGGGCATCAGCGCCAAAGAATGGGACGATAAATATTCCAACTCCGATCATCAGCCAGACCTGGATTTGGTTAATAAGCATATATGGTATGAT
Organism: Desulfocapsa sp.; assembly: GCA_029942265.1. GTDB lineage: Bacteria > Desulfobacterota > Desulfobulbia > Desulfobulbales > Desulfocapsaceae > Desulfocapsa. The sequence continues at coordinate 8,680 of JAOZTO010000052.1, read as the reverse complement.
TTTACCCGCAAAAAGAATCGGGATGGAAATGTTCATAGCACTCATTCGCATCAGGGTGTTTTGCTTTCTCTCATTGATAAAGATGGTGGACATGGGAATAATGATGAAAAACATTCCAAATACAATCCATGATGGGACGCTTTGCTGTGTGGATGTTGGAATTTTATTTGGTGGTAAACCATTAAAATGAATATTTACCAGGTCGCTGGTGTCGATGGCTTGCGAATTTATTTGTGCAGTAATTCCAGGAACAACAGGCTCAAACTGTTGAAGCATTTGTTCAATACGAATCTGCATAAGAACATTTGATAACTCACCTTTAAACAGGTTTAGCATATCCATTTTCACTTCACTTGCTACATCAAGGCGCAAAAGGTTTTTGCTCGTGTTTACGATGAATTTTTCGGAAAAACCTTTTGGAATAGTGAGTGCAAAATGTAGTCCCTTGTTAAGTGCCGCTTGGAGTTCCTTTGAGTCTGTAATTGCGTGATCATACTGTTGGAGGTTTGTTGTATGATCGAGTATTGCAGAGAGTGAGCGGCTGATATTGCTTTGATCGTTATCTGTCACGTTGTAGCGTATAAAAGCACGATCGTCGCTAAATGTATCCTTCAATGCGATGGACATAATCAGGATAAAGATTGATGGCATTATAAAGAGTGCTGCCAGGGAATGTTTGTCCCGTAAAACAAGCACAAACTCTTTTTTGAGCATGGCTTTAAACATGGGAATTTTCTGAGGCAGTGAGAGTAATAAAAAGTGATTCCAGATCCATGGATTGATAACGAATCTGTTTAACAGCGATCTGTTTGGTCTCAAGAATTTTCAACAGAGCTGACATATTAGTGCTGTTCTGCTGCTTCAATTTGAGGGTGCTACCATCAATTACCTGAAGAGTATCAATGCAGTCTGTGAGTAAGTGGAGCGATGTTTGGTCGGAGTAGTGTAACTCAATGATTGCTGAGTTGTCATTTGCTGTTTGCAGCAAGGCGTCCAGTGAACCTTGTGCAATAATTTCACCATGGTTGATGATGGCTGCTTCATCACAGATTTTTTCGATTTCATCCATGTAATGTGACGTGTAAACCACAGTTTTGTTATCTTTTTTGAGACTGCGGATGGTACTTAAGATGTCATTTCGTGATTCCGGATCAATACCAATGGTTGGCTCGTCAAAGTAGAGTATGTCGGGATTGTTTAACAGACCGATTGCAATATTGAGTCGTCTTTTCTGGCCGCCGGATAGTGTCACAGCTTTTTGTTTAAGCAGTTTTTCCAGGCTGTTTGTTGTAATTGCATAGTCAAGATTGTTTTGTAATACGGTACCGCTAATGTTTTGAATCCCTGCAAAAAAATGAAGGTTTTCAATAACACTCAGATTATCGTACAGGGCAAGAAATTGAGGAATAAATGTGCAGCGTTTTCGGATTTCTCTTAGGTTTTTACGGAGTGGTAAATCACATACCAGGATTTCTCCTTCTTGGAATGTGGTCAAGCCGTTCAAAATGGAAATCAGGGTTGTTTTTCCGGCACCGTTTGGGCCAAGTAGGCCGAATATAACACCTTTTCCAATGCATATGTTGATTGCGTTTAATGCAGCTGTTGTTCCGTAATATTTGCTAAGATTATTGATGCGTATCATATTTACGGCAGTTTTATACTCAGCAGTTCCTTGTACACTGCAGCTTCTGCATCAGCTACACCATAAAGTTTTTTCTGGATATCGTTAAAGCACACCTGCTTCGTTTTTTTTCTACGTATTGCAGTGATTGCAAGAAGAGCAAATTCGCGCCACTCATCTCCTACTGCTGTCATCATGTTTGAGATATTACTAAGGTTTTTGTTTTCAAGGATGGTACCTGCTTCCTGGAGAAATGAAGCGTATATAAAGCGAAATCCAGCACCGCCAGTACCGATTTCTTCCTGCATTCGTACAATATGCCCTACAAAGAGTTTAGCCCATTCCGGGTTTTTTTTGTCCAGTTTCCCAATAGTTTTGGCAAGGGATCGAATGCCACGAATTCCGGCAATGGGAACAGGTGTCTTTAGCATGGCTTTGGCATTTTTTCGTATTACTTTTGGAATAATAGATGGATAATCAATATGTTGTGGAACGTACACCGGATAGTAAAGCAAACCTTTGGGAGCCATCATACCCTTTACAAAACGCGCTTTTTCAAGATCTTTTGCGATACAGCGCTGGCTGGTTTCAAATACAGGATCGCTGATAAGATATTCGTCATCTTCTTTCCCGAAAACAATAAGATTGTGGGCATTAAAATGAAACCGCATCTCAGGAGGAAAATAGGGGAGCCAGAAGACAGAACTTTGAGCACCGACTATTTTTCCTTGTTCAAGGAGGATGTCCAGCATTTCCATTCCTTTTCGTGGCTTGGAAAATGTATGCATCTGCATTTTGACACCAAGGTTCTTCCGCAGTCCTTTGATTATACTTTTAGGACGTGAACGAAAGGTAATGAGTGGCATACCACCAAACTTTACAAACGGAATATAGGCAAACATCAATGCCCCAGATAGGCCGAAAACCATGGCTTCCGACAATGGCAGGCCATGGTGATTCATCATAAGAGACATAACACCGCTTTCGCAATGGGCAAAATGCTTATGCTGAAAGAGTTTTTTTGTCTGATTAATTGTCATTGCTGTTGTGCGGTTCGGGTAAATGACAGAGTTCGTGAGCTGTTATGCCAAGGGCATCTTCGTAACGAGCCGTTATAGAGAGGGAGAGTTTATTGAATACAGATGGCTCAAAATGACGCCTTATTCTCCATTTAAATAGTCCGGTTGATTCTGAAAGTATTTGCAGATCCATGCGACAATTATACATGTGAAAATAAAGGGGGGATTTTTCACCATTCTGCACTTGTACAAAGGCATCATTTGCCAGACGATCAAGTTCTTGAACAGCCTGCATGGTAGCTTGTTCTTCAATCTCCCAGCCACTGGATGTAATAATGCTATAGTGACCTGCGCCATCCGTTGCATACATCACTTTTTTGTTGTTTGCGTAGGTTATAATGTTGTCTTGGGGGACATTTATGCACTTCATTCAGATCAACAATGGAATGGATTAGTTGTTTTTCTGACCTGTAAGAAGAAATACTGGGAACTCTTTCTTGCTGTTTGTATTCTTGATGATGCTGTGAACAATGGTACTTTGCAAAGAACCCATACCAGCATTTCCGAGGAACGTCTTCAACTCTTCAGGGTCAAATCCGTGATGCCAAATGCCCTCAGCGGAAGGATCGTGGAAAGAACCATCCTCGGTTACACAATCTGCAATTGCAAGGTAACCACCGGGCTTAAGCAGTGCTGCAAATTGTAGCAGAAGATCCTTTGCATTTTTTAAGTGGTGCAGCGTCATGGAGCAAATAATCAAATCCTGTTTTTCAGTGAAAGACTCAGTTGAAAAATCACAGCAGAGGGTTTTGATATTTGTGATTCCCTGCTCCTGGATTTTTTCCTGTAGCACGTCAAGCATCCCTTGTGAACTATCTATGGCAAGCAGTGTGTCCAGAGATGGGGCAACAGTCATGCCGACAAGGCCGGTACCGCAACCATATTCGATACCGTTCATCTGCTTTGATAGGGGCAGTTGAATAATGGCGCTGCTTATCTTGTCGGCAAGTTCAATGCGTCGTGTTTTTTTGTCATAATCTATGGCTGCTTTGTCGAAATGTTTTGTACTCATCCCTATAATTCCCCTATTTGATCGAACAAGTCACGATCAGCTTCAATCTTCGCCCTATTTCCAATGATCATCCGGTTACTGTTTTTTTGCATTTCGGCAAAGGAGTCAGCGTAGGAACGCATATCTTCTACAGAAGTTGAAATGATCTCTTCAATGCGTTGTTGTTTGAACTCTGCGGTAATACCATTGAGATATTCATTGCGGGCAGAGGCACCGATTGCAGCTGACGCCTGATGCGGAGTAAAATTCCCATAGGTACCGATTATTAATTGTTGCAGAACTTCCTGTGGTAACTCAAGGTTTTTGATTACTCCAGCCATTGCCTGATAGCTGTCGTATGTTTTTCGTACCTGGGGGTCACGATAACTGATAACTGCAAAATTACCACTGATATGACTGAACTGGATAAAACAGCCATATGCACCACCCATCTGGCGCACACTATTCCAGAGATAGTCTCGGGAAAGATACGTTTTGAGTACTTCAAAATGTCCATTATAGCCCACACCTTCAGGGAGTAGATTGCCACCTTGTACAGCATATACAACTTCAGCTGAAGTGATAAGGGCTTGATTCTTTGGAAGTGTTGGTGTGATCAGTTTTTGTTTGCTCAGTACAGTATCAGGGAGAGATCTAAGCATTCCTTCACAATGCTGTGTAAAACTTTTTACTTCACTTGAGTTGGCGGTAATGGAGAAGGTGAGATTGTTTCGATTAAAAATAATATCAGCCATCTCTTTCAGACCGCTCAGAAAGGATTCTTCGTTTTTTGCATAGTTACGGGCAAGTTTTTGAGTGCTACGGTAGTTGGTGACACCTGACACCATTTCATTACAGGCACCTGCTCTACTTAGTTGAGCAAAGGCTAGTGATGTAGGAAGGTTGTATCCTTCGCTTTGGGCGGCATGTTCTGTCCATGCAAAATCACGAACAACAATTTCCTGAATATGTCCTCTGTCCTGTAGTGAAAGATCAGAAAACACCTCAGTTAGAAGCTGCATGGCTCGTTCCTGATATTCCGGTAGACATTTCATTTGAAACCAGAGTATGGGACGAAAATCACCACCTCCATTTTTGCTAACATGACATTGAAAACTGTGAGAAAAACCTCCGGTACAGGTGGCAATTTCTCTGGCAAAATGCATGAAATCCATTTTGGATGTGCCAATTTCTGTGACTATGCTGCCAAAGAGATCCAGCCATGGAAGATATTTGGAAGGAAGAGATGCAATGTCAAAGCCGATATCAATGTATGAAATATGATCGGTATTTAACTCACTGATAAGGAGTTCATGACCAGCAATTGCTGAAACCTGCACCTGATGAAAATCCTGTTTAGGCTCTAGGTCGCTTAGCGCAAGATTTGGCAGTAGAGCAAGTGTTTCCACACTATTTGCCTGTCGCTGATTTTCCATCAATGCTACTGTTCGTGCAATGAGTTGTTCTTGGCCTGAAACATCAAGGCTCTGTGCGTAGGATTTCAGCCTGTCTGCTTCTGTATTTAGGTCACGAGCCTGTTTTTCAGGATCTGGTTTTAAGGTAACAACCACTGTGGCATGGTTGTCGAGCAGATATTTTTGGATCAATTTTTCAAAATACTGTTCGTTCAACGCCTTTTTGCGAATAGTTGCAAACAGCTCATTAATCTGTAATGCATCATAGGGATCAGTTCCATACTTAAAGGCCGGGAGTGCTTTGCCTATAAGATCTAGTCCACGCTGAGCTTTACACCCTTCTTCTCTCACGCTGAATTCGTATTTGTTTAGTTCAGAAAGGATCAGTTCACTCCCCAGGCCTTCCGCTGCCATTTGCGTAAGAGTTGAGTTGTACAGATTCAGGAATGTATCCCGCTTGTCCGGGTCACTTCCAACAAGGTAAGTGACCATCATGGTTTTAAAACTAGATGTTGAAAGATAGAATCCGCCAAAGTCTTTACACAAGCCACTGGTTATAATAGTATTTTTAAGAGGCGATGCGTCCGAGTTGTAGAGAATGTTGGCAATGATCTGAAATGCTGCGTTGTCTTCACGATCAAGAACTGTTGACACCTTACTGGCAACTGCAAGAAATGTTTTTTCACTGATATCCGTTGAGTCTACACTATAGCAATCTTCGATATAGGTGATCTCCTGAATATCATCTCCTGTGATCACTTCGACACGTTTATTTTTGTCAGGGAACTTTGAGAGAAATTTATCCTGTAAATAGCTTAGTTCATCAGCAAGATCAGCATCGCCATAAACGAAAAATGTGCCATTTGATGGATGGTAATGAGTTTTATGGAAGGTACAGAAGTCCTCATATGAGAGATCTGGAATATTTTTGGGGTCACCGCCTGATTCGTGGGCATAGGTGGAGTTTGGCATAAGACCGCCAAAAATATGGTGAAAAATTAACCGGATAGGATCTGAAAATGCCCCTTTCATCTCATTGTACACCACACCCTGAAACTGCAGTGGCGCATCTGCACTTTCCTGGTGGTAATGCCAGCCTTCCTGCTCAAATGTGGATTGTGCGAGAAGTGGGTTGAGCACCACATCCATATACACATCCATGATATTGAAATATTCCTTCAGGTTTCGAGTGGCAAAGGGATAGTAGGTGATATCAGATCCGGTCATGGCATTTAAAAATGTCATCAAACCGCCCTTGTTGATTTCACCAAAAACATCCTTTACAGGATATTTTTTTGAACCCATAAGCACCGAATGCTCAAGGATATGGGCAACACCTTTTGAGTCGGTGGGAATGGTGTTGAATGAGGCAGAAAATGTCTTGTTGCTGTCATTATTTTTAATGGCAAGCAGTGGACAGCCAAGGGTGTCGTGCTCAAAAAGATATACATCTGCTTTTATTTCATCAATATGTTGAAATTGCTTCAGGGTGAAACCTGAATACGAGGTGCCTTGAGTATAAGTCATTGTAGTTTTTATGTGTTTAAAAGAGTTTTGAGGAATCGAGTAAGAGGGTTACGGGGCCGTCATTAACAAGTTCTACATTCATATGCGCCTGAAACCTGCCGCATGCTGTTGGGATGTCTGTCTGCTGAAGTGCATAAACAAAATCCTGATACATATTTCTTGCCTTATCACGGGATGCGGCTGTGGAATATCCGGGACGGCGACCTTTGCGGCAGTCGCCATAGAGAGTAAACTGAGAAACAACAAGAATAGCACCGCCGGTATCAAGCAGGGAATCATTCATCTTTCCAGCGTCATCTTCAAAAATACGCAGGTTGATGATTTTATCCGTTAGCCACTGAATTTCCTTTTTGCTATCATCTTTATGGATACCAAGAAAAATCAGAAGACCATCGTCGATTTTACCTGTTATTATCGAGTCAACAGTAACTGAGGCGCTGCTGACTCGTTGAATAACTGCACGCATAAAAGAGCCTGTTAAAAGGGTTGTCCGAACATAACCCAGGCTGATGTGCTTTCTTCGGAAAAGCCAACGTCGAGACGAACAACGGCACTACTGAACATAGAGCGAAGACCAAAGCCACCATCTGCTTTCCAGTTTTTGAGCAGGTCAGAGCCGTACTCGTCAGCAACTCTTCCACCTTCAGCAAAAGCAACTAATTGCAACCAGTCACTTTTGAGAAATTTGAGCCAGGAGATATTGCCGATGGGATTCCAATCCAAAGTGTAACGGTATTCGGCAGCAGTGTAGATAACGGAACGGTCGTTGAAACGATCCATGGGGTAAGCACGCATCCTGTAGAATCCACCAAGTGTCGCACCTTCGTAAAAAGGTGGTCGGTCTGTGATGGATATTGAACCGTCCGGATTTGTTTGTTTGTTCCAGTCAAGGCTGTTTCCTGTCCATACATTAAGGGCAACGATACGTTGTCTTGCCCAATCAGAGCTTCCGAGTGAAAAATATTTACTTGCTTCAAACTCAAGAAAAGTCCATTCATTGGGAGACTCCAGCCAGCCAAAATCGTGGGTCACGCCAATATATTGATTACTACCTTTAGATGGATTTGAAGGGAAATCAGTGTTATTATAGGAAAAGGCAAGTTCAAATGGATGAACTGTAGCTGCTTTCTCACCGTTTTCAAGTTCAAAACTGCGATAGCGATTAAATTGTCTGAGAAGAATTGTACTCACACCGCTTTTTAATGGATTCCAAGTATCACCACCAACAGGTGGAGATTGGAGCAAACCATTCTTTAACGTGTAGTGTTGCATGGAATCATTATGAGCCGATCCCCAAGGCATAACAAATTCAATTCTGAAATCGGTCCAGTTATCGTAACCGCTGTCTTCCGCATAGTCATTCATGTCAGAATCATTACTGCCAGCATGAATGGTATCCGGCTGAAATTCGACATCGGTATACGCACGATTTTTTGGGTAATGTCCCACCATCCCCTGAGCACTCAGAAAGAAGCGATTTGCAAACGATGGGCGATAATCCCACATTCCGAGAAAGAGCGCGGCTGCTCCATCAACACTTCCAAATGCAGTTGCCCCTAGAAGCAGTTGATCCTGGCCGTATCCTTTTACTCCACCACCAACACCCATGGTAACTCCCATGCTTTCAGTCGAGAAGGCGTAGGGTAAGATGAGGCTGTTTTTTGTGCCGCCATTGGGATTTTCTTCTCTGCTGATTGTACTCTTAACAGAGGTTCTTGGTCTTGCCTGTAAGGAGGGAATGACAAGGAGACTTGCGAGAGCGACAAGGCAGAAAGATTGTATTAAGGTATAATGTTTCATGGTGTACCTGTGTAATGTTTGGAATGAAAAAAAGAACGGGCATACCCACGATACATACGTTTTGTTCCACTATAAGAGAAACTGTTGACTCCGTAACGTAATGCGACGAGGATGCAGGGGAATATACTCTATTCCTAAGTTATAATAAAGGAAAATAGTAACTATTCGGCTAGCACCCCATCTTCGCTTTATCTAGGAGCTTGTCCGAGAATAGGCATTTCGTTCAAAATCGAAGAATTTTCTAAAA
>JAOZTO010000051.1 GCA_029942265.1 Desulfocapsa sp. | reverse complement strand
ATATGTGAACAATCCGGATCGAACGAAGATGGGATGCTAGCCGAATATTTACCTAAAAACTATCATAGATAATTAGAATATGATAGTTTATTTACTCAATAATACGGCGTTTATTTCGGACAATTCCTCAAACGCTACAATATCTACAGATTCAATTAAACACAAATTTTTCCTCTTAAGAAATATGCCTTTTCTTGCATTGATAACAGCACTGTTTTAGTGCTGTTATCAGCACTATCAGAATCGTAACAAAAAGATGAACTTTTCCAGATTACAGTACCAACAAAACCATAAATAGCTTGCAAAGAGCTTGATGTTCATATGGATGCCAAGGAGCTTAACTTTACCTGTCAGCAATGCCACAAGACAGAAAGCCATGATATCCCTGGCCAATCTCTTCTTGTCTCAGCAAGTGCCGCCAAAATTATTGATTGCCCCGATTGCCATGGTACGTCTCCGCATCGATATTTTCCGACTGCATCAAAGTACAATGCACACTCCGAAAGAATCGCCTGCCAGACTTGCCACATTGCACATTATGCAAAGGCTGACGGAACCAAAATGAGTTGGGACTGGTCAAAGGCTGAAACAGATAAGGCCAAAGCAAAGGATAAGAAAGTTCTTAAAGAGCATGGCCACAAAGTATATATAAGGAGGGCTTTTTGTATTACAGACCTCGTAAATAGGGTACGTTATCGTGTAAATATTCGGGTTGGGCTCAAAACAGCCCAGACTACTGAATTGTAAATGTTTTGATAGTGCCCTAGGTTCGTTTGATCCGGCTTGTGAACTATATTTGTTCATATGTGAACAAGCCGGATCAAACGAAGATGGGGTGCTAGGAGGCTGTCCGAGAATAGGCATTTCGTTCAAAATCGAAGAATTTTCTAAAAATAAGCGCAGGCATATGTGTGATATTCCGAGCATTATTTTTTGACAATTCTGAAGAGTTTGGGCGAAAGGGCATTCTCGGACAGCCTCCTAGCCGAATATTTACGTTATCGTCATATCAATCTGTGTATTTTAAACAACATACAGCAAAGATGGACAGTTGCCGGTCTGAGTTGTCAGTTACTGCCCACTGATAACTGACAACTGATAACTCGACCAAGAATATATTTGAAGCAAAGTGTCCAAAAAACAGCATCAAAGTTACCTATGGTTTACGAGGTCTGTATTACCACACACTACACAATACGTTTATCACTCCAACTGAACGTTTGGGGGTTTGTACGGAGCTTGCCCGGCAAGAGGTACACCTCCAATTTCCAGGCTGATTGCATTGAAATTACATGCTTTAGTGCAAGCAAGACATGAGATACATTCCATGTCTTCGGGTGACTCATTAAAATGAACACCCATGGGGCACACATCATGACAGGCTTCACAATTCGTACACCTGTCTGTATCAAGACGTAACTTGACCAGTTTTATTTTGCTGAACAGTGCATAAAAAGCTCCAAGAGGACAGGCTGTTCTACAAAAAGGCCGACTGGCTAAAACTGCCCAGCCAATGAAAAAAACAAGAATAACAAGCTTGTTCAGGAAGAGCAGCCCCAGACTTGCCCGAAGTCCCGGTTGCAGAATGATCATGGGTAAACCAGCTTCCAGTGTACCTGCCGGGCAGATATATTTACAAAACCATGTCTGACCAAAACCAAAGGCATCAACAGCAAACAACGGCAGAAGAACCACCATAAAAAGCAACATTGCGTATTTTATAAAACGCAGCGGTCGCCAGATACCAAATTTTGGTGATGGAATCTTATGAAGCAGCTCCTGAAAAAGGCCAAAGGGACAGGCCCAGCCACAAATCATTCGACCAACAAAACTTCCAAGGATTCCCATGGCTCCAATAACATAAAAGCCAACATAGAACTGACCATTTTCAAGTGCAAGACGAATACCGCCCATAAGCTGCTGCAATGCACCAAGAGGGCAATAGCTTGTAGCCGCAGGACAGGAGTAACAATTCAAACCCGGTGAACAGATTACCTTAAGTGGACCCTGGTATATTCCTCTACTTACTGGAAAACTCCAGTATCCATTGGTAATCAGGAAAAACAGAGCCTGAACCCATTTGCGTATAAATTCCATTAGCCTATTCCTATGCAGGAGAGACAGATCTGTGTTGCCTGTTCAAGCACACGTGACGGTTCGCCCAAACTGATCCCCACAGCTCCAAGGACAAAAAATATAAATATTGCTATAAAGGGAGCCTTTCGGATTGTTACTTTTCGGGTGTTTTTGTTTTTTTTCATAATTGGGCATGTGTGATGGATTTGTGCTAAGATTTTATCGTTGCTGAAACATTGGTTTCAAGATACCTAAGATACTGTTTGGGAGTCGGATGCCTTGGTACCATAAAAGCAGCCAGCAGCGACAGTGCTGCAATACCTGCTGCAATAAAAAATACCAGGGAATAATTATGTACCCAGACAAGACCTAAAACTGCGGGTAAAAATACCGCAGCAATATGATTGATGGTAAAGCTCACCCCTGCACTACTGGTTAGATCTTCTGTATCTGCAATTTTCTGAAAGTAGGTTTTCACTGCAATTGCCATGGCAAATAGAATATGATCAACAATATACAAGGCAACTGCAACACTTTGAGACTCAACAAGAGCATAGGATATAAACAGTATCAACAAACCAGTGTATTCCAAAATGAGACTGCTTCTCTCACCTATTCGGGCAATAAGTTTACCAACTTTTTGTCCGAAATAAATACTCACCAGTGCGTTGACAAAGTGTAACATAGCGATATTAGCCATGGTGAAACCAAATTTTTGCACCAGTAGAAAACTGGCAAACACTACAAAAATCTGGCGCCTTGCTCCTGACAAAAACGTCAATACATAAAATAGCCAATAACGTCTTTTAAAAACAAGTTTCTTCTGTTGTCCATCATCGTCTTGAAACTTTTTAAACCCGATTATTGCAACAATAGTCAGCACAATACCAATACCCCCAAAGAGGACGTAAGCCAGTTTGTACGAAATATCAAGCCACTGAAAGCAGATATACATAAGAACAAATGTGATGGTCATCCCTAGGTTTTTAACCGACACCACCCTGCCCATTATAATCGGTGCTTCTTCTTTTTTCAGCCAAAGCAGCTGTAGGGATTGTAATACAGTTTCAAGATAATGAAACCCAAGTGACATAACAATCGTTGCAAAGTACAATCCCCAGGCACTGCTGCAATAGCCCGTGCTGATAATGCCAATACTCATCAGCAGTAAAGATATGATCGCCAGACTTTGTTGACGCATAAAGATGAGAACGTAGATCACTCCGAAAGCTAAAAAACCTGGAATTTCACGGACACTTTGTAAAATACCGATCTCTTTACCTCCGAATGAGGCAACATCAATCACATAATTATTGAGCAAAACAACCCAGGCATAAAACGCAAATGCCATTGAGAATGCCATGAGATACAGGAAGTTAAGCTTGTTGTTAAAGAATTTTTTCATGGCAGCGAACGTGAGTTTTCAACGTAAAACGCTGCAGGCATGTACGATGGTTTATGGGATGGGATATGTGACATAAACAGCATAATAAACACAATTTGTTTATTATGCTATCTTGAATAGAAGATACTATGGATTATTTGAATCGTGATTTTACATTCGTCCAACAGTTGGCATTCAAAAAACTTTCCTCCATATTATCAAGCATCGCTACAAACTTATTCCATGGAGCAGAAAATGTGAAGATATCAGGTCTGACACAGGCTCTAACCGATGGGTCTAACGCACCAAGTATTGCCTTTGGATCATCTGAATTCAGTTCACTCATAGGGTGGCCAACGATGGAATCACATCCTGATCCAGCCGGTGACACCACACCGTGTGCAGTCATTGAATCAAAATTTGCCAGGGTATGAAGCCCTGAGATTACGTCTGCATTGGCTAAGAAAAACACCACTTGTGGCTCGTCTTGTTCTTCAAGGCTATCCCATCGTTTAAAAATCAGGTATTTTCCGGATGCTCCTTCGGAAGAATGGTGCTCATAGAGACCATCAACATGCTTATAGGACTTTTTCACACGCTCTATATTACAAATATAATTCTTCACATCATCAGAAACTGATGTCACAAAACCAAGTGGTATAAAAGAACCAAAACACCCTAGATTGTCCATATTAAATGCTCGGGAACGCCCCCGTCTCACAGGGGCAATCTGACTAAAAATACATGTGTACCCTTTGCGGTTTTCTTTGGGACGATTAGGGAATTCCACATCTCCGAGTTCATCACTATAGTAACAGACGATAGGGAGTTCACGACCGGGAAAATATTTTTCCCATTCTTGCATAAAACGTTCCTTGATTTCAATGTTCATGGTATTTTCTCCTGTATTATTTACATATAGTTTGTATCAAACCAATGCCACTTGTTTACCAAAAAATAAACCTCTGGAGAACCACTAGTGGTTCATCCATAACAAAAAAACAGCCTTGTTTTTTGCAGATATACATTCTATATTACCCCAACTGTACAGAGCTGTCTATTAAAAATTTTCCCACACTACCATGAGACAACAAAACAAACATAAAAACAAAGGGATAAGTAAGGGGCAATGGCTCGGAAAAGCACTGGAAACACTAGGAAATGATGGTGTTGAAGCTGTAAAAATTGATCTGCTTGCCAAGCAGTTACACATATCCAGAAGTGGTTTTTATTACCACTTCAAAGATCGTCAGGATCTGTTGCAGCACCTTCTCGATTATTGGGCAAATGAATACACTGCTATCATCACGGAAGATGAAGAGATGAAAAATCTTGCCCCTGCAAAACGTCTCATCAACACAATGAAAATGGTGAAAGATAAAAGGCTGGCACAATACGACCTTGCGATGAATAGCTGGGCAAAAATAGATCCTCGGGTGAGTGAGATTGTAAAGAAGGTGATTGCAATGCGCTTAAACTATGTGCGCATCATCTTTAAAGAATTAGGTTTTCAGGGGGACGAGCTCGAAATGCGGGCACGCTTACATCTCTGTTATCATGCTTGGGAGGATGTCATGTTTGTTGATGATAACAGAGATGAATATGAACGCTTACAGAAATTGCGCCATGAAATGTTTGTATCTCCACTGTGACTCCTTACGGCACTATAAGTCCATCCTCCATGGTGATCGTTCTATTGCCACACTGTGCATATTCCGGATCATGTGTCACCATAATTACAGTCAGCCCATCACGATTAAGATCTGACATCAGTCCCACAATCTGCCCGCCTGTCTCTTTATCAAGACTTCCGGTAGGTTCATCGGCAAAAAGGACATTGGACGACTTAACCAAAGCCCTAGCAATAGCCACCCGTTGCTGCTCTCCACCGGAAAGATTGCCTGGTAAACGGTTCTCCAATGCTCCAAGTCCAACTCGGTCAAGGCATTTCCTGGCTTTATTGTGCAGATTCCTTGATATCGGCTTAAGGGTGTTCATAAAGGGAAGGAGTGTGTTTTCCAGCACAGTCATATAAGGAAGGAGGTGATGAAACTGGAAAATTATCGAAAAATCAGCTTGTCGAAGCCGGTTGAGTTGTGAATCCGAGCAGCTTGACAAGGCATTTCCCTGATACACCAGATTCCCCTCATCCGGACGAACCAGAGTTGACAATACATTTAACAAAGTCGTTTTTCCAGAGCCTGATCGTCCCACAATGGAAAGAAATTCTCCTTCAGCAATATCCACAGATACACCACGAAGCACCTGATTCGGTGTACAATTAGTCTGAAAGCTTTTCGTAATATTTGTTGCAGAAAGCATATTGATCTCCTTATCGGTAAATATTCGGTTAGCACCCGGGGCACTATCCAAACAGTTATAATTCAGTTATTCAGCCTGTTTTGAACCCAATTTGATTTACCCTTATAGAGCAATCAGAGCTTCAGAAGGCTCTATCCCTGCCCCCTGCCATGACGGATAGGCCGCCGCTAAAATCGTCACCATGACAATAATTGCACATGTCAACATCAGGTGGGCAAAGGAAAAAACAGGGGTGATATCTCCAGCCAGAGTCAGAAACTCCAAGGCATGGAAACTTGCCCAAAATCCTGATAAATAGCCAAGGACTCCAGCTGTAGCTCCGATAAGCGCAGCCTCAAGACAAAAAATTGTAAATACCTGCCACTTACCATATCCAAGGGAACGCAGAAGGCCGATATCTTTTTTCCGTTCATTAACGGCTGAAAGCATAGACAAGCTGACCATTGCCGCTGCCGTTATCAAAATAACCATACTGATGGAAAGAACGAGCCTTTGAACAAAGTTGATGGAGGCCATTCGCTGATTAACAACATTACGCAGGGCTTTTATTTCTGCACCGGGCAGCTGTTTATCAATCTGGCCAACGATATCATCAATGGGACATCCTGAACAAAGTGCTGCGACCTCAACAAAACTGATAGTATCTGTTTTTCCGGTCAATTCTTGAAGGGTTGCAAGGTTCATTAGAATTACGGTATCATCGTCATTCCCCGTTTCAAAAAGAACTCCCGAAACAACAAACTCTTTTTCCATAAGTGTAATGGTGCTGCCAATTGTAAGGTTCAACTGAGCAGCAGCTTTACGACCAAGTAGAATCTGTGATCGATCAGCGGGAAATTCTCCCTCAACACCCCAGTAACTTTTGAGACTACGTTCTGCCTCCCAGTAAACACCCACCAATGCTACTGCAATATCGTTCACCCTGGTCATACTGACCAGTTTCGGAGCAACCACACTAAGTCGATCATTTAAAGCAATGGATCTAATGTTATGAAGAGTTTCCCGTTCAGACATACTCTGCACATCGTAGAGCATATCTCCCATATGAAAACCGCCGTAACTAACGCTCAACCGCTCCGCAGCTGGGGAAACAATAATATTAGCACCATAGGCATTCAATTTTTTTTCAAGACTGCTCCCCACCACCTGGGAAACCTGATACAATGCCACAATAGACATCACACCCAAGGTAAAGATCAGCAAAAGCATACACGAACGAGACGGCTTCCTGCGAATATTACGAAGGGGAATTGTAAGTATATTCATATTCAACGACCCTCCTTAAAAATAGCGAGATCCGGAACGGATATCGCTAACAGTAATAAGGAGTTTTTCACCAACAATTTCCCGTGTCAGAGGGGCTGGATTACAGCCACCTTTAACGACATTGATGCGGGTAGAATGAAACTTCTGACCGCAATTATTACACACCATATAATCGCCCTGCTGACTGTACCCCTTTTTTTCTGGAAAACAGACATCGCAGGCATCAAATGCTGCCCGGATAGTACCATCGTTACTCTTCACCACAAAAAAGTTAATGTCTCTGCCTTGATCCTTGTACGAATAATAATGGGCTTTACCATCATTCACTGTCGTAAGTGGAATAGTGACCACGCCATCTGCCTGTGTAACCTTTTGATACTTTCCCTCAAACATGCCAAACAGGGCATGGCTATTATGTGGAAAGAAAAAAACCTGCGTAAAGCTTGTAAACAGAAAGAACAGGATAAGTGTATTTTTCATTGAAACGTCCTCCAAGAATGTATAAAAACGCCTCTTTCCCAGCGTTATCTCTGGTGAAAAGCGTAATAAGAACAGAGAAAAAAACGGCTGAAAGCCACATGTACATGCAAAAATGCAGGCTGTATTACTTCTCTGTTTTCAGAAAAGCAAAGGAAACAACAGATTTCCCCTTGCTATGGAGAGTATTTGGTATCAAATAAGAAAACTACAGTTGCGGATATAAAGAGTTTGTCCATTATTCACAGACGGCGGATGATACGGAAGTAGTACTGGAATCTGTTCTACAAACAGATTCAAAGTAGCGAACAATTGAATTGCTGCTTCAGACAGTTCAACGCTTGAAGTGGGTGAAGGTGACGGCAGGAAAGTAGAATCAGCAGTGAAATCATTGTCACAGAATGCCGAGTGAGAGCATCCTTCCTGCGAAGTGCCATGTTCCATATCACTTTTATGTGACATGGCTGAATCCATCAAACTATCACAGCAGGAACTGGGTTGACAAGTGTCACAGCTATTTCTGCAAAGAGATATCCCAGTTGCTGCCAAAGAAGAAGCAACAAACAAGACAGAAAGCAGAACGATCAGCAGAAGAGAGCTGGATTTTTTTATTGCGTTGCACATATTAAAAAAAGTACCACACTGTGGTTGTGAGGGCAACTATTATTTACAGTTTTCAATTCAAAATAACTTTAAGGTGTCTTAACATCCAATACACCTTAAAGGCGACCCACTGGCCGCCTTTTGGTCCATTCGCTCTTGGACGAATGATTGGGGCAGCGTTAGATTACTGCAATTGTATTTTATCCATATCCTGGAATTTCGCCTGAACTCCCCATCCACCAAAACTTTCAGAGACTGCCAGTAGAATTTCATTGTCCCCTTTCTGTAATGATAAATACAAGCTTTCGTAATAGCCCATAGTACCGAGAAAACGATAATCTCTGGTACGATAGGTATCATTGGCACTAAACAGTAATCGTTTATTTACAAAGACTTTGACTCGATCACTAAACCCAAAATCAAAGCGCTTCACCTGATCTATCTCAGAATGAACAACTATTTTAGCAAATACGGTGTTAGCTTTTTTGCTCTTGTTGCGGATTTCTGCAAAATTAGTAACTCCGGTATCTTCACTTTGCAGTAGTGTCCAAGTGAGATTTTCCATATCAGCCGATGATAATGATATGGCATCTTTAAGCCCTTTTTCACCAAAAGCATTGGATACGTTCCACTGCATTACAGTTCCTTCTGCTGCTGATTTGCTCGTGGGGGTGGAGGTTAACGCAGTCTTCTCCAAAGGAGAATAGTTGAAATTGGCAAAATGTGCGCCCGCCAGTTTAAAAGCCTCACTTCCACCTACTTCCACGCCAACAGCCCCGGATTTAATCTCTCGTTTTAAAGTAACTCCCAGAGCCGGTTTCTTATTATCGTTGATGTATATTTCAGCATTTTCACCGGAAACTACAATTTTCACATGTATCCATTCATCAAAGGTGTACGTAAATGGAACACTGAAATCTTTACCATAATACAATTGCCACCCGGAAACCCCATTGTATACAGGAGTATACTGGTTCGCATCAGGGTTACCAGACTGATGAGGACGCATATAGAATTTTTCAAAATTCTGCTTGTCCTGCATCCGCCACATAGCTCCCATAAAACCACGTTTATTCGGCAAGGCCACATCATATTCAATGCTTCCATTCAGGAAATCAGCACCTTCCAGCACTGCCATACCACCTGCCGGCAGAAATACACTCGCTTTACCTTTGTAGGTTACGGTCTCTGCACCGTCTCCGCTAATATCCCAACGATCCGAATCAAATGGAATTATTTCTGCATAACAACTTGTAGCTATAAGTAAAATTGCCATTAACGCAACTAGCCTTGCTGTTTTCTTCATTTCAACACCTCGGATGAGTTTGTTGGAAACAATTGAATTACTGCTTCCTATCCTAAACACTATAGCCCCAAAACTACAGGCCGTCTTAAATAATTCTCTATCACGGTAAATCGCAAGTAAATTTTTGAAGATCTCTTTTTGTTCACTATCTCCGAGTATTATTTTTTTAAAGAACTCCTTTTTTATTAACATATCCATCATCCACGTCTAAAACATTTCCTCTAGCACTTTTGACAGCCAGTTTGTCACAGCGTTCGTTTAAAGGATGTCCGGCATGTCCTTTCACCCAGTTAAAGTGAATATCCATCCCTTCAATGAGGTCAAGTAGACGCTCCCACAGATCGGGATTTACAGCTGGCTTTCCATCGGATTTAATCCATCCTTTTTTGCGCCAGTTTTTAGCCCATCCTTTACTGATACCATTCACCACATACTTGGAATCTGAGAAGAGAGCTACTGACACAGAACGGTTTTCAAGGTTTTCGATACCTTTGATGCAGGCCATAAGCTCCATTCGGTTGTTCGTTGTATGGGTATATCCACCAGTTAGCTCACGTTCCGTACCGTCTTCACGTATAACAGCACCATAACCGCCTGGCCCTGGATTGTTAATTGCACCACCATCGGTATAAATTTCGGTGCAATCGCTGTTTGGTTTATGTGGTTGTCGTACTTCTGTTTTACGAACCTGTTTCGTTGGTTTCTTGCTCCACTTAGGATCTTTCATCCAGGTTTCCGCTTCCAATTTACTTGGAAAGCCTTTAAACATAGCACTCGCATAACCTTTCACCTGAGCCTCCGTATCTGCCCAAGATGTATATATGCCAGGTTTCCTGCCACTGGCAACTGCATAAAACTTTTTTTTAGCCATTTTTATCTTTTCCAATCAAAAAAACCGTCAGAAGCTGAGCCACTGACGGTATATTTTCTGGTTTGTATGTGTAGTTTTACAATCGTAAGGTACTAATTAATTATTCCAATAATAAACAAACCTATGATAACAAAAACAAAAAACATCCCAACATTTACACAAACCGAATGATCCTCTTCCGGTTTGTCATGTCCATGATCATGCTCACTCATCGAATTTCCTCCTAAAATCATTTAATTGAATTAAATCAAACCAGTATATGAACAATTTTATGCTGTTTTGTCGATCTTTTTTTAAGTTATAAAGAAAGTACTCTATTTTGATGTTTGTGTATGGCGTAAAAGCCTGAATTTAAGATAAATTTGTAAAAACTTCATATTCGAGGCGTAAATATTCGGGTTGGGTTCAAAACAGTTCAGTGGTTGAGCCTATTTTTGCCCCCAACCCGAATGTTTACCCCTTGAGAGAGACATTCCTTGTCTTCTCAGTCAGTTTCACAAACATATTGTTGT
>JAOZTO010000050.1 GCA_029942265.1 Desulfocapsa sp. | reverse complement strand
CCACTTCCGGCAGAATAAAAAGGGGGATTACAAATAACAGTGGAAAAGAATTCAGGCTTCAAAACCATTTTTATGCGGCGTAGATCTCCTTCAATCACGTCCATGTACTTTTGAAAATGATTAAGCTCACAATTACTCTTTGCGAGTTTTACAAGATCTGACTGCAGCTCAAAAGCAGTCAGGGAGTTGATTGCCTTCTTTGAGCGATACAGTAGAATTAATCCAATCACCCCACAGCCAGCACAGAGGTCAAGAACATGTTCCTCTTTTGAAAGATTCGCAAAATGAGCGAGCAATATGGAATCAACAGAAAAACGATATCCTTTTCGATGTTGCACACAGTAAAGCTCTCCACTAAACAGGCTGTCCCTGGTCTGTTCCACCTTATTACAATCGCTGAACAGCTTCGCCTTCTATCTGCTGGGAAAAAAGTAGTCCTGTAATAATCTTTGGATAAAAATAGGTGGATTTATGGGGCATAATCATATTTTCATCAGCTACTTTTTTCACCTGCTCAACTCTTGTTGGATTCATTAAGAACAGTAGTGGTGTGGAAGATTCATCATCATGGCATTCTTTTACTGCAACATCCATTGCCTCGTTAGCATCGCTGAAGTAATGCACTAAATTTTCAGATTCGCAGCGATGATGATCAAGACCAAGAGCGACTTCAATAATTACGTCTGAAAGAATTACCACGTCAAGATTCTGTAATTGCAAAGGTTTATCTTTAAGCAGTTTGTAAGCATTAGGTTTAACAACAAGTAAAAAACAACGATCTTCACCTGGGTGGTAAACGCCAAAGGTTTTAGAAGATGTATCCGTATTTAAGTCCTTTTCCTTCATTCGTGCAAAAACCCTATTCATTAATGCTTCACGGGTACCTTCAGTAATCTCCTCAAGCTCAAAACAAGGTAAAAGACGATCACAGAGTGCTGCAACTGATAGCTTCCCAGGCCAAAACAGAAGACGGTGAGTAGGCAATACGGAAAGGCCAGGATCTTCCATAGGACAGAGGCACATCATGATGTGATTTGCAGGATCTTTTTCAGAGAATTCAGGATTGCGTTCTTTCTGAAGTTTTCGATATGCAAGAGCTGTAGTGTACCTATGATGTCCATCTGCAATATAGAGAGCCTTATCCATAAACAGTTCTTGAATCTGTCTGATCACAGTGCTATCGACCATTCGATACAGTGTATGAATACAACCATTATTGTCAGTTATTCTTCCAGCAATGTCTTGTTTTTTTGCATTTTCAAGTAGATTCATAACTCTTGCATCAGGATCTGAATAAAGGGAAAAAATCTGGCTGAACTGTGCTTTTGTGGTATCAAGCAGTTTCAGCCTGTCGCTGATTACAGAATCAAATGTTTCTTCGTGTGGTTTCACAACACCTTCTGCAAATTCAGCGAGACCAACCTGGGTTACAATTCCTTTTCTTATGAGCGTTTTTCCATTGGGATGTTTATACTGAACAGTATATAAATATAGGGCATCCTGTTTGTCACGTGTCAATACCTGCTGATCCAGCCAGTCACTGAAAAGATCAGCCACATTCTGATACCTGGCATCATCACCAATCTCTCCCCCCGGATTTTTGGTTATATCCAAGTGAATCATGGAATAGGGGTTTTTAGCTGTGTATGATTCTACTGCCTTTTCACTGATCACATCATAGGGTGGCGTGACAATATCATCAAGAGTCCCTGCTTTGTCTGTATTGAAAGATACGCCCTTGAAGGGTGCAATAAAGGCCATGCGTGATAACTCCTTTTTTGTTATAATGATAATTGTGATGATTCCAATATATTGATGGAGAGTTTTTACGACGCCATCAATATATTTATTCACATTAACACTTAAACTTATTTACTTTCAAGAGATACAACACCTTTTTCTCATTTTTTATGATGGGAAAATATCAAGGAGAACAGAACATGTATGATATTTTTATTAAGACTCATTTTGCAGGCGCTCATCACCTCAGAGACTATCCTGGTGATTGTGAAAACCCACACGGTCACAACTGGAGGATTAAAGTTACAGTAAGAGCATCAGCAGTTGATACGCTTGGTATGGGGATCGATTTTAAAATTTTAAAACGAATTGTCAATGGTGCAGTAGACGATCTTGATCACCGTGATCTCAATAAACATCCTTCATTTATCCACCGTAATCCATCATCCGAGCATATTGCAGTTCATCTCTTTGATACCTTACAACCTGACCTTCAACATGACAGATATTCACTGTACTCTGTCGAAGTTTGGGAAACAGACACAGCTGGACTAATCTACTATGGACCTGATGGGCAATAAACTAAATATTTCGGAGATATTCTATTCTATTCAGGGAGAATCCAGTTATGCTGGGTTCCCCTGCGTTTTTATTCGGCTGAGTGGCTGTAACCTGAGATGCAATTATTGTGATGCACAATATACGTGGGAATCTGGCGAAGCTATGGATATTGACCAAATCCTTTCCATAGTCAACACATATCCATGTGATCTGGTCGAAGTCACAGGTGGAGAACCACTTTTCCAGGAACACTGCTCAGAACTTCTCGAAAAACTTGTCCAATATGGAAAAACAGTACTACTGGAAAGCAATGGATCTGTCTCTCTTGAGGATATTCCAGATGAAGTCATTGCAATTATAGACGTTAAATGTCCCGACAGTGGATCAGGAAACAGTTTTTATTCTAAGAATTTGGAACTGATACGCAAACGAATACAAAAAAAACAAAACTCATGTGAGTTGAAATATGTACTTTCTTCTCGATCAGACTATCTATTTGCAAAAAGCTTTATTATCAAGAACTCACTTATGCACGACTTGCCGAACCATTTTTCGCCTGTGGAAAAAATTCTATCGGCACAAACTCTTGCTGAATGGATGTTGAAGGATGCGTTACCTGTACGCCTACAACTTCAATTACACACCATTCTTTGGCCCGATATTACTCGGGGAGTTTAGGACTCAACCTCAACCTCTACATTTACTCTCAACACAGTCAAACAGTAACTAAAAGCCAGGATTATCTAATAATGAAAAAAACAATTCCAGTTAATGATGCTGTAGGTATGGTACTTCCCCACGATATTACCGAGATTGTCAAAGATCAATTTAAAGGTAGAGCTTTTAAAAAAGGCCATATAGTGCGTGAAGAAGATATTGAACACCTGAAACGTCTCGGTAAAGAACATATTTATGTCTTAAAACTAGGGGCCGATGAAATACACGAAAACGAGGCAGCCGAACTCCTTGCCAATGCTCTTTCAGGGCCCGGTTCTTTACTTTCCTCAGAACCTGTTGAAGGAAAGATAGCAATTCTTGCTGAACATGACGGCCTCCTGAAAATCAACATTGACGCACTATACCAGTTCAATCTACTTGGAGAAGTAATGTGCGCAACGCTGCAAAATAATACACCTGTGAAAAAGGGGGAGAACATTGCAGCAACCCGTCTTATTCCTCTTGTTGGTTTGCGGCCAACTGTTCTTGAGGCAGTTACCATTGCCACAAAAGGTAATCCGGTAGTTGAAGTTAAAAAAATGAAAAAAGTAAAGGCTGGTCTTATTATTACCGGTAATGAGGTATTTAACGGAATAATTGAAGATAAATTTGAAAAAGTTCTACGCGACAAATTATTAAAACTCGGCTCTGATGTCCTTTCGGTAACCTTTGCACCTGATAATATTGAGACTATTGGAGAAGCCATAACAACAGCTTTAGATGCAGGTGCTGATCTCATTGTCACATCTGGTGGGATGTCAGTTGACCCGGATGATGTAACTCGCATGGGTATAGAAAAAGCAGGTGCAACAGATTGTTTTTACGGTACTCCTGTTCTTCCTGGAGCAATGTTTTTAAGTGGCCGTATTGGAGATGTCCCCATTCTTGGTTTACCAGCCTGTGGTATGTTTCATAACATCACTGTGTTTGACCTGATCTTGCCGCGTATTCTCACAGATGAGCCAATAGGTCGTGAAGAATTTGCAAGAATGGGACATGGTGGTCTCTGCCGCAATTGCAAACGTTGCCAGTATCCGGTGTGTAATTTTGGAAAATAATAACACAATAGCAAAGCCCCAATCAGGAACCGATACAGTACACTGTAACCTCACTGTCACAGCTCCTGTAATTGCAAGCCAACTGCTTACAGACACCAGTGGATTACCAAAAGAGCGAATCAAACGTGCTATGGCCAAAGGTGCTGTCTGGTTAAAACGTCCTGGTACGAAAGAACGACGTCTTCGAAAGGCAAAGTTCAAATTGCAACCAGATGATTTCATACAACTTTTCTACGATCCTACTGTACTTGCTCAGAATCCGCCAGAACCAACATGTATAGCAACTTACGATGATTATAGCGTCTGGTTCAAGCCTCCTTGGCTTCTCAGCCAAGGCACACGTTATGGTGACCACTGTTCCTTGCTCTATTTTGCTGAAAAAAGTGACAGGAACATTGACTTCAAGCTTATCCATCGTCTCGACCGTGACGCTTCAGGACTACTGTTACTTGCGCACAATCGTAATGCAGCGATGCTTTTATCAAAGCTCTTTCAAGATAATGCCTTAGAAAAAAGGTATTTTGCAGAGGTTTGTGGCAGCCCCAAAATCCACTCACAAGGACTGCAATTAACAGCAACTGTGGAGGAAAAGACAGCTCACACAGAGATACTCTCTGCATCCCCTGGGAAAAATGGAAAGAACACATTGCTTGACATTCGACTCCATACAGGGCGCCTGCATCAAATACGCCGCCATCTAGCCGACTTTGGATATCCAATAATAGGTGATTCAAAATATGGGGAAAAACAACAGAAAGGACACCACATACTGCATCTCTGCGCATGGAAAATCTCTTTTCTCTGTCCATTTACAGAAAAGAAAATCTCTTTTCAGATTCCTAAAGAAAAAAGACCTTCTTTTATTTCATCGTGAATATTCGGATTGTTTTCAAAACAGGGTAATTTAAGCTGGCTAGTAAGCATCAATCATGAAAGTAGGCTAAATGCTAGCTTAGCAGCTTTAGCAGTAGCACCTGGCGTACCCATCCTATCACGCACAAGTTCAAGTCCTTCTAGCATCAACTCTCTTTCATGCTTTTTATACACTATTGCAGAAAGTTCCATTTCAATTCGATGAGGATTTACTTCGTCTTGAACAAGTTCTGGAACTACTTCCTTTCCTGCAATTAGATTCACCAATGAATAATACTGTAACTCTTTGTTTACGAGTAACTTCCCAATGCGATAGGTATTAGCTGAAACTTTATAAATAACAACCATTGGTATATTCAGCAAAGCAAGTTCAAGAGTCACAGTGCCCGAAGCGACCACTGCAGCATCACAGGCCGCCATCATGTCATAACGATTTTCTGAAATCAATCGAACATCAAGGTCATTTCCATATGTATCCAATCCATTTTCACGAATTTCTTCTTCACTGATAGTTGATGCAAGTGGGAGTAAAAACACTGTTTTTTGAGAGTTCTTGTCTTGAAATTGTTTTGCAGCCTGAAGTAATAGTGGAAGCAGTGTTACAATTTCTTTTTTTCTGCTCCCAGGTAGCAAACCGACACAGAGATGTTGGGGATCAACCCCCTCTTTTTCACAAAAATCATTTCGGGTACTGTGGTTCGTAACCGAATCAAGTAAAGGATGCCCAACATATTCGGCGGATAAACCACGACTGCGAAAAAAATCTTCCTCAAAAGGAAGGATTACTCCTAGCTTATCAACTCTTTTCGCAATAGTTTTAACTCTACCGGAACGCCAAGCCCACACTTGAGGGGTGATATAATAAAAAACAGGAATACCAAGTTTCTTGGCATATTTAGCAAGCATAAGGTTAAAATCTGGAAAATCAATCAGGATAAGTAACGCTGGTTCTCTCTCTTTAAGGGCAAGTCTAAGGATTTTTCGAGCTTTTAATATATCAGGAAGATGGGTGAAGACTTCCATTAATCCGACCACGGATATACGTTTGGCATCAAAAAGCACATCTACGCCAGTTCCCAAAAATTCCTGTCCACCCATTCCAAAAAAAGAGAGCTCAGGGCGTTGAGCGAGCATGGTACTAACCAGTTTGGCACCGTGTAAATCACCCGATGCTTCACCAGCAACTATCATCACCTTGTCTTCCATCAGTTTCCTGACATATCTTCAGAATATACTCCAAGTTTCTGGTGATCTTTGATCTGTTCGATAACCTGAAGTGCAACATCAAGTGCTCTCCTGCCCTCAGCTCCAGAAACAAGAGGAGTTGTTCTGTTGCGAACATTCTCTACAAAATGTGCAACTTCAGCATGTAATGCATCGCCATCTGGAAATGAATTTGATGCAATTTTTTGTTTAGGCATACCATTTTTTTGAAACTCACCCTTTTTCATATTCATGGTCGTGACTTTTCGATTAGCAAAATCCACATTGATAAAAGATCCAGGCTGAAAAATTCGCATTCGTCGAGTGCTTGTCCTCGCAATTCTGGATACAGTGACGTTGGCAGTTGCTCCATTTTCAAAGATCAATCTAGCGTTTGCAATATCAGTGAAATGAGTTACAACAGGAGCACCAACAGTGTGAATTGTTTCAAGGGGAGAATGAATAATATTAAGTATAATATCAATATCATGTATCATTAAATCAAGTACAACATCGACATCAACGCCTCTATTTTTAAACGTGGATATCCGCTGAGACTCTATAAAAACAGGCACTGTTATAAAAGGTTGCATCGCCTGAACTGCTGGATTAAAACGCTCCAGATGTCCAACCTGTAAAATAAGATTCTTGTCCTCACACCTGGCAATCAGATCATCTGCTTCTTCAACAGTTGTTGTGATGGGCTTTTCCATGAGGATGTCAACACCAGCTGCAATACAATCAAGTGCAACCTTATGATGAAGACTTGTTGGAACAACTATTGAGACAGCATCAACACATTTCAACAGTTCCTTATAATCACTGAATGCAAGACATTCATTTTCTTTTGCACTTTCATTAGCTGCATCAAGGTCTATATCGGCGACACCAACAAGTTCAACATTATCAAGGGATTTGTACTTTTGTGCATGATATCTCCCTAAATACCCAACTCCTATAACTCCTGCTTTCATATGCTACAATCCTTCTTATGCGCTCATCAAGAAAAACCTTTTTAGAGTCGCTATATAAATAGTAATAGAATTCGTAAATAATTATTCAAATTCCAAGATAAGCTTTCTTTATGTCTTGATTCTTAAGCAAATTCTCAGCAGTATCACTGATAGTAATAACGCCATTTTCAATAACATATCCACGATTGGCAATATGCAATGCCTGATTAGCATTTTGTTCTACTAAAAAAATAGTAGTATTATGTTCTTTGTTAATTTTAACGATTATATCGAATATTTGTTTGATAATAAGGGGTGCAAGTCCCATGGATGGTTCGTCGAGTAAAAGGAGTTTGGGTCGTGCCATCAACGCCCGTGACATGGCAAGCATCTGCTGCTCACCACCACTTAATGTTCCACCATCCTGGTGTCGTCTCTCTGCAAGAATCGGGAAAAGAGAAAAAACGTAATCAAAATCATCCTTTATAGCATCTGTATCAGTACGCAGAAAGGCTCCCATATCCAAATTTTCCTGCACTGTCAGTGCCGGAAAGATATGACGCCCTTCCGGGACTTGGCAAATACCCATGGCAACGAGTTTTTCTGGAGCTAACTTCTGGATGGGTTCACCCTCAAAAAGAATTTTACCGGATCTAATCGGAACTATTCCCGAGATTGCCATTAATGTTGTAGATTTTCCGGCACCATTAGCCCCAATAAGGGTGATTATCTCTCCAGCATGGATAGTTAGGTCAATAGTGTGCAGCACCTGTATGTTACCATATGCAGCTGTCACATTTCGTAACTCAAGCATCGTCAACATCCTCCCCAAGATACGCTTTGATCACAGCTGGATTAGAACGTACTTCAATTGGTGTACCTTGTGCTATTTTTTTTCCGTAATCCATAACAACAATTTTGTCTGATAAACTCATCACCAGCTTCATATCATGTTCAATCAATAACACAGAGTGCCCTTCCTTACAAATCCTTCTGATTAGCTCAACCAAGGCTTCTGTTTCTTTAGGATTCATACCTGCTGCAGGTTCATCGAGTAAGAGTAAAAACGGTTCAGTCGCGAGGGCTCGTCCAATCTCAAGACGCCTTTGCGCTCCGTATGGCAGATTTCTTGCCTCTTCATTAACCTGTTTGTGAAGACCTATTTTTTTAAGTATTCCGTAACTCATTTCAACAATTTCTTCTTCTTCACGTTTTGCTGCTGGGTTCCTGAAAATAGCCCCAATTATGCCTGAACGTGTGCGGCAATGTCGTCCAATCATAACATTTTCAAGCACACTCATTGTGGGAAATAGACGGATATTTTGAAAAGTCCTCGCCATACCTTTTTCAGTGATTTTATTGGGCTTCATACCATTTAATCGTGTTTCCTGATTTTTTCTGGCGTGACGTAGAGTAATATCACCAAAACTTGGAGTATAAATCCCAGTTAAACAATTAAAAAATGTAGTTTTCCCGGCACCATTTGGCCCAATTAAAGCAACTATTTCTCCTGAACGAACAGTAAGATCGACAGTATCAATTGCCTTAATACCGCCAAAATTCATAGTCAGCCCTTTAACATCTAAAATCACTTTACTCATGCTCAACCACCTGCTTTGAAGACGTTTTTTTAAAACGATAACTCCGCCGCACATTGGATATTATACCATTGGGTTTAAAAACCATCATGATCACAAGAATTCCACCAAAAGCGAGCATTCGATACTCTGAAAGAGCACGTAGATATTCCGGCATAAGAATCAAAATAAGTGCTCCAAAAATTACACCTACAATAGATCCCATACCACCAAGAACAACTATGGAGAGAATAATAGCAGATTCGAGAAAAGTAAAACTTGCAGGATTGACAAAGGTAGTTTTAGCAGCAAAGATAACGCCGACTAATCCCGCCCAGAATGCACCGAGGCTAAAAGCAATTAATTTGGTTTTAGTCTTATCGATGCCCATGGCTTGGCAAGCAATTTCATCTTCACGAAGAGCTAGCCATGCCCTCCCAAGACGTGAATTTTGCAACCTGTTTACAACAAAAATTGTAAATATAACAAGCGCAACAACTATGTAATAAATATAAACAATTCCTGAGGCAAAAGACATTTCCATACCAAAAAATCCGGGACGCGGTATATTAGCGATTCCACTAGGCCCTTGTGAAAATGCATTCCAGTTTTCCAAAATAAGTCTGATGATTTCACCAAATCCAAGTGTCACAATGGCTAGATAATCACCTCTAAGACGCAGTACAGGAAAACCAAGTATAATGCCGAGAAAAGCAGCAAAAAGACCACCTATCGGGAGAACAGCCCAAAATCCCATGTCAAAATGTAGATTAAGCAAAGCATAGCTGTATGCCCCAACAGCATAAAAAGCAACATAACCAAGATCCAGTAGTCCGGCGACGCCAACCACAATATTTAAGCCAAGACCAAGCACTACGTACATAAGTGCTGTTGTCATGATGTTGGTCTGATAGGTTGAAAAAATTGTTGGAAAAACAAGTGCAAAAACAAGGACAGCAAGGCATAAAGGATATAAGAATCGAGGTTCCCTTAAAATGCGTTGTACAAACGGCTCCGAAGCAGTTTTCTGTGCTTTTCTACTATGCGCAATACGCTCTTTCCGTAGAATAAAAACCTTGGCAAGGATAGAAATAGTAAAACTACCAATGGCGATAAAAAACATATTATCCCATCGATAATGTACTGTTCTGGCAATAGGATCTACCTTAATCACCATGAGTGGAAAAGTGAGAAAGGCAAACCAGATTGAAATCAGAAGCGATCGTTTAAGTTCTTTAGCAGGAAACATACGTAAATACCCGATTAAACTTTTTTAGTTTCAGCCTTTCCAAGGAGGCCCGAAGGTTTGAAAATGAGAATCAAAACAAGCAAAGAAAATGCAAAGACGTCCTCATAGTCAGATGAGACATATCCCGTGGCAAAACTTTCAGTAAGCCCTAACACCAAACTACCGAGTACAGCACCGGGAATGGAACCAATTCCACCAAGAACAGCGGCTGTGAACGCTTTGATTCCAGCAATAAAGCCGATATAAAAATTAATTTGCCCAATATGTGATGCGATAAGCATCCCACCAATTGCAGCAAGTGCTGAACCAATAATAAAGGTTGCAGAAATTACTCTATCAACATTAACGCCAACAAGCACTGCCATAACTTTATCTTGAGATGTCGCACGCATGGCCTTACCAATTTTGGTGAATTTAATTAAACAGGTAAGTCCAATCATAACTAAAGCTGTTGTGACAAGTATTACAAGATCAGAAGAGCCAACAATATGGGCAACAGGTTCCATAAAAGCAAATTCTGGAATAAGTTCAGGGAATGGGAGAAAATCAGATGTTTGGGCAAGAAGAACATAATTTTGCAAAAAGATAGACATTCCGATAGCACTAATGAGTGGAGCTAGTCTTGGTGCCTTTCTAAGAGGTTTATAAGCTAGTTTTTCAATAGTAAAGCCGTAGGCGCTTGACCAAACAGCAGCGGCAACTCCTGCAATAACGACAATTGCAAGGAGCGGAAAGCCATAGATGGACAAAACCGTGGCAATTATGAAGGAAGTAAATGCCCCAATCATATAGATCTCACCATGGGCAAAATTAATCAAGCCGATGATACCATAAACCATGGTATAGCCTAGGGCAATCAGGGCGTAGATGGAGCCCCTAGTCAGACCACCAAAGAAGAGCTCAATAAAATAGTCCATAATATTCCATATATCATGATGGATTCGTAAAAACTCTTCATCTTCTTCGTTACTGCAAATTTCGTATCAT
>JAOZTO010000049.1 GCA_029942265.1 Desulfocapsa sp. | reverse complement strand
GGCATTAAATCAACAGGCTCATAGATGGGGAAGTTATTTCGTCCCCGTTCCTAAGTAGAAAACTTGCAGCAACGAAGCAGATAGAGAGTTTTTACGACGCATCAAGCTGAGTTCAACAATTAATCCCTATATTTTCCTTAATGTATTTGTTATGCTTGTTTTGCCAGATAATAATTTAATTCTCTTCCACCAGAAGGTTTGCCATGCTGACAAATGAACCCATTGATCGTCTTCTCCGCGCTGAACATTATGATCCTTTTCAAGTCCTTGGGGTGCATTTTTCCGGACAGGAGGAGCACTTGGCTCTGATCAGATGTTTTCAGCCATACGCTAGGACTGTTTCGCTAGTCATTGATGGACAGGAGATCCCAATGGCTAAAGTCCGGGATCAGGGAATTTTCGAAACCACAATCGATCGTGGTGATATTACCGATGGGGACCTTGATCCCTACACCTACCAATACAAAATCACCTACCATGATGGTGTTGAGAAAACAGTTAACGACCCTTACCGTTTTGTACCAATTTTAAGCGATGAAGATCGTTATCTTTTTAATTTCGGAACCAATTATGAGCTGTATAATCATATAGGTGCCCATCCCGGCATGTATTCGCAAATTCAGGGAACGATCTTTCGAGTCTGGGCACCTTCCGCCACCAGAGTTTCCGTTATTGGAAATTTTAATAATTGGGATGGACGGGTTAATCCCATGCGTAGCCTTGGAACTTCTGGGATTTGGGAGATCTTCTTACCAGCTATCACTGAAAATGAGATGTACAAATTTGAGATTCGTACCACCCAGGGTGAAATTCTTGAAAAATCAGATCCCTTTCAATACTATGGAGAACTAAGACCACAAACAGCTTCAATCGTTCGCTATCTTGATCACTATCAATGGAAAGATAAGGATTGGCAGAGTTCAAAAACCACCGCTAATCCCTATGATAATGCCATGTCTATTTATGAACTGCATCCCGGTTCATGGCAACGTGATCCTGAAAACCCAGATCGTTTTTTAAGCTTTACAGAACTTGCAAAAACACTCATTCCCTATGTAAAAAAACTGGGCTTTACCCATATTGAGCTTATGCCAGTCATGGAACATCCGCTGGATGAATCTTGGGGATATCAAGTTACAGGCCCGTTCAGTATAACAAGCAGACACGGAACCCCTGAAGATTTCATGTTTTTTGTGGATAGTTGCCATCAAGCAGGTATCGCTGTCATTCTTGACTGGGTTCCTGCCCATTTCCCAAAAGATGCTCATAGCCTTGGACGCTTTGACGGAACAGCACTTTTTGAACACGAAGATCCAAGAAAAGGTGCTCACCCCGAATGGGGCACTTTTATTTATAATTACGGGCGTAAAGAAGTAAGCAATTTCCTTATTGCCAACGCTCTGTTCTGGATTGATAAGTACCATATAGATGGTTTACGTGTTGATGCAGTCGCATCCATGCTCTATCTCGACTATTCACGGAAAGAAGGTGAATGGGTGCCCAACAAATATGGCGGACGAGAAAACCTTGAAGCTATTGAGTTTATCAAACACCTCAACTCAGTTATGTATGATCGGCATCCAGGCACTCTAATGATTGCCGAAGAATCCACTAGTTTTTATGGGGTTTCCAAACCTACAAACGAAGGTGGACTCGGATTCGGTTTTAAGTGGAATATGGGATGGATGAATGATATTTTGGGATATTTCGAAAAAGATCCCATCTACAGAAGATTTCATCAAAACAGCCTTACCTTCTCATTGGTATATGCATTTTTAGAAAATTTCATCCTCCCACTTTCGCACGATGAGGTGGTTCACGGTAAGAAATCTCTTATTGACAAAATGCCTGGTGACATCTGGCAAAAGTTTGCTAATTTACGACTCCTCTACCTCTATATGTGGATGCATCCTGGCAAAAAACTCCTCTTTATGGGAAGTGAGTTTGCTCAATGGCACGAATGGAACTGTAAACAAAGCCTTGATTTTCACCTCCTTAACGAAAACAAGTTACATAATGAAATGCTGGTTTTCATTGAGAAGCTCAATGCATTATACACAAACAATCCAAGCCTCTGGGAGCTTGATTTCGATGAGGATGGCTTTCAATGGCTCGATATCGAAGATCGTGAAAATTCAATCATTTCATTTACTCGTTATGCAAAAAACAGGGATGATCATCTAGTCTGTTTACTAAATTTCACCCCACAAACATTTCACGACTATACGATGGGACTGCCGACACAATCAAATTATGAACAGGTTTTTTGTTCTGATCAGGATCAATTTGGAGGTAGTAATGCTGTGGATAAAACTATCTACAAGTGTATTCCTGAGCCTTATGCACAGGTTGATTACCATACTGTTGTTACAGTGCCACCCCTTGGTGGAATTGTCTTAAAACCAATCAAACAATGATGAACTCGTAAAAAGTCTGAAATTAAGATGGATTTGTAGATAAGCGCAGACTTCGAAAAGCTTCATATTCGAGGCACGGAAATTTCTTATTATTTCGGCGTACTAGAGTACGTTGAAATAATAAGAAATTTGCAGTAACGAAGAAGATGAAGAGTTTTTACGAATCCATCAAACAACCAGGTACAGAGGAACAATATATCATGTCAACCCTACACCCTACACGCACGGCAGGAGATAAGACACAAAAGGCCTTAACAACATTTTGTGAATTGCTTGAAAAACACCCTGACAATGCACGACAGTCACTCTTATTACAGGTGGCAACACAATACGACCTCAGTCCAAAAGAGTGCGAATTCTTGAATAGGAACTTTAAGGCACCTTGCCATACCCCTTAAGACTGATTACTTCTGTATATAGAGATAGTAGTTGAACAAACTCAAACCGAGGGAAAAACACAATGGATGCCTATCAAACAATTATTGCAACTCTTGCACTCACTATGGGTACCGCATGGGCAGCAGGGATTAATCTTTATGCCACAATTGCCATACTCGGAACACTCGGACTGACTGGCAATATGGTACTTCCAGAACAACTTTTAGTATTACAGAATCCAATGGTTATTGGTGCCGCTGCGATAATGTATCTGGTTGAATTCTTTGTAGACAAGACCCCCGGTGTAGATACCGGTTGGGATACTGTTCATTCTTTTATTCGTATTCCAGCAGGAGTTCTTTTAGCCGCAGGTGCAGTTGGTGATGTAAACCCAGCCATGGTGATCACCGCAGGAATCCTTGGCGGTGGCGTTGCAGCTACAACCCACAGCATTAAGGCAGGCACAAGGGTTCTTATCAATACATCACCTGAACCATTCTCAAACTGGACAGCTTCAATCGTTGAAGACATTGCAGTCATAGGTGGAATATTTGCAATGCTTCATTATCCACTGGCGTTTCTGGTTTTCTTTGCAGTTTTTATCCTTGCATCAATTTGGCTTCTTCCCAAAATCTGGACAGGAGTAAAACTTACCTTTCAAACAGTTGTTGCGTTCTTTTCCGGAAAAACTGTAGAAGAAACGCCAGGGGAGAAAAAATTACAGATCCCGTAAGTCAGTTATCAGTTGTCAGTTATCAGTTACTGAACACTGACAACTGATACCTTCTCAAAATCTGGGAATCTCAACAACAACTAGAGTTCCCTGATTGATCTCTGATGTAAGCGTTATACTACCACCATGTTCTTCTACAATTTTTGAAGACATCGCCATTCCCAGACCAGTTCCTTCAGGTTTGGTTGTAAAATAAGGATCAAAAATACGCCCTAAATCCTGCGTTTCTATGCCACAGCCTGTATCAGCTATCATTATCTTAACACTACGTTCAGTTGTTATTGTAGAAACAGACAGAGTCCCACCTGATTCCATTGCCTGAATAGCATTCAAAAAGAGATTAAGAAACACTTGGTTCATCTTATCTGCGTCAGCTTGAAGCGTTGGAAGTTTTTCCTGAAAATCAGTAGCTATCTTCACAGCAGAAGCTTCCGCATCAATAGACAGCAACGAGAGTGCCTTATTCAATAGATTATGCAGATCCAACTCAATCTTCTGTAATGTTTGTGGCCTTGCATAATCGAGCAATTCAGAAATACTCCGGTTAAGACGTTCCACCTCCTGGACAAGAATAGTGGCCGTCTCTCTATCCTGGTTTTCTCCTGTAAAGCGTGACTGTAAAACCAGTGCCAAACCTTTTATTGAGCTGAGTGGATTACGAAGTTCATGTGCAACACCTGCTGCCATTTTTCCTAGTGCTGCAAGCCTCTCACTCCTCCTGAGATCCTTCTCAAGTTTTTTAACCTGACTCAAATCCTGCATTATCAGCAAAACGCCAACACGAGATTTATCGTCACCAACAATAGAAAGCCGACTAAGTTGCACAGTATGCTGCTCTCCAGTATCGCTGATCAATTGTACTTCTTTTTGATAAATCTGTTTTTTCGGTTCCTCTAAAGCGGTAAAGGCTGAATAAATATCAGGCATACCAGCAAAAACTTCAGCATCTCCGCCAAGTGCCTGCTGTTCACTAACACCAGTAAGTTCTTGTGAAAACTTGTTGTAAACGATAATTCCACCATCAATGTCAGTGGCTATAAGACCAATTGGCAGAGAAGATATAAGTATATCACTGAAGGCTTCAACCCTCCTCAATCGGCTCTGTGAACCTTTTAATCCTTCAAGAGTTAGAATGGAAAGCCATCCGCCAAAACCGATCAACAGCAACACAATTGACAAGATAATAATCTCAAGTTTTTTCCGTTGAAGTCGTTCGTTGAACTGATTCATATCAAGCTCAACAAGAATTACGTATTCCTCGCTGTTCAGGGCTTCAATTTCTTTATGCCATTTTGAATTTACGGATCGTTGACGCATCATACGGTTTCCCATTTCACCATGTTTGCCAAGACCGGACTGTATCGATACAGCTTGCTTCTGGAATCGTTTTCCCATGGGTGGAAAAAATGCGGCGACCTGAAATACTGAATTGTCTTTATTAATGCGAAAATTATATGTTCTGGCATCTGTAGGATCAGTATCAAGTGCTGCAAGGAAATCCTGTGTATCAATTGTGACCTTCCTCTCACGTTCTTCAGGGATTGAATTTGCCAATATAACTCCCTTGCTATCCACAAGAGCAAGAAAGGTAACTCCTGGATGCTCGGAGGCATGTTCCAAAACTCTTTGTACGCTTCCAGGCCAAAGATCTGCGATATTCTGGCCTTTGCGAAGACCAGAATATAAAGAATTTCTAGCGCTAGACGCAACAAACCGTATCAGAGTGACTCCTTTTTCAAGTAGAATATCTGTCATTAAAGCCTTGTCACGTTGATAATTATTGACAGCAAAAACTGATATAATAACGCCAAGCAGACTAAAGGCAGCGGCTAAAACAAGAGGGGAAACCGTAGCAAGATATTGTCGTTTTAAAAATTTCATATACTAGACAAAGAAGGATTTACAATTTTTTCAAGAATGACTTTTGTGATCATATATGTAGGAACAACACCATAGTCGCCAAGTGATCCCGATGCGAGTGTTTCACCAATATTTAATGGATTATCGGAGGCATAGTAGGCGTAACGAGTTTTTATATCACTGGAAACATGTCCTTGAATAATAGCTGCACTAATGGCACGTTGATAATGACCACCTTCCATTTCAAGCCCAACAGCCTTCCAGCTTGAGGTGTGAAACCTGGACAGCACATCTCTATTCTGTAAAGAAGTACCAAGTACTGTTACCATAGGGCCTACATGAATCGGGTAGTTCTCATCAAAGTCACTGACACTAAGATCATTATTGACTATATAGTTGTTAGGAGTTCCTTCCATGACGTGGGCTGTGGCTAACATAATATCTCCTTTTTTACCAGGAAGTGTGCCAGCCTTTCCCATTATATTAATGGATTGGATAGAGAACGTAGCAGTAAGGCCATCAAACTCACAAGGGCAAAGCAACTCGTCCAAAATATCGAAGGCTTGTGCGCCAAAAGCGTAATCGATGACTACAATGACAGGTTTTTCCTTTGCAATATAATCACGGTTCCATTGAATCGAAGGATGCAATTGAGTATCTGTCATTTTTGAAATATCAAAAACCATTACATCTATATTGGATTCAGAAGTATCCTCTAAAAATGTAAACCCAAAGTTAGACGCATAGTTACATATTTCAGTGTCAAATCCTCGAAGCTCTCCTATCATGTCATAGATATGTTCAGGAATATTCTTCCCTTTATCTTTTAGGAATCCAGCTCCATAAAGAATATTTTTCATTGAATGCATATTGGCACTCACAACATGGATAGGACTATTTTGAAACCCTAATGACAGGAGATTTCTCTTCACATTTCTTGCCCAGAGGGTAGCATATTTATGACGCCCGATCATATCACGCAATGTAGGTGTGAAATAGATAGTCAACATGCTGTCTTTGGATTGAGATTCCTCGGTTATTCGTTGCCCCATTTCATAAATGATAGCAAAAAGACCACTATTATAGTTTCCGTTTTTATTGTGGTGTCTGGAAAAATTTTCATAACTTTCCCGTGTTTCACGATAGGTCCTTCCAAGAATAATTGAAAGATTCCAGATTGCCTGATCAAGAGTGGAATCATCAAGCTCAACATCACTATTCACGACAGCCCCCAGCTCGTTCCACTCAGAACAAACTCCCTCTTCTTTATGAGAAATCTGCTGGTTAATCTTTTTTGATTCAATATTTAAAAATGTTATATGCGTTAGAATGTCATAAATTTCAGTGAGACCACGGGTGATAACGAAACAAATTTCTTTCTCCGAGACTCTATAGGAATATCTGCGTCGTTTTAGAGGTGTGATTTTTTCAAAAGAAGTGTCATGAAAATCTTCGTCAGCAGTTAATATTATTCGATTGCATTTCTCAATTCCTCTGGGCATACGATCCATCACGTATTCAAGTCCCTGTAACTCAACGATCCTATGATCACTCATTGATCCATATATTTCAGGGTCAAACAACTGTAACGACTCCGACAACTTATCTCCTGATCGCCCGGATGGCTTGTAATAGCCACGTAGAATCAAAGCATCTGCCATAACCTTAAAGGCACGTATTGCAAGCCTGGCACGTTGTGATTTTGAGAGTTCTTCCATTTTGGATTTCCTTCCTTGGTGCTTTATAAACAGTTTTGCCTGTATCAGGTGCTGGCTGAAGAGTTTGTTTTACGAATCCCTATTTTTCCATACTATCGGCATCATTCATTCCACATCGATCAAAGACTTTTCATACTCAGCAGGTGCTCTAAATCCAAGCAGATTTATAATTGTAGCTGCAACATTGGCAAGCCCTGGATTAGCCACGTCGGATAAAGTCAATTGATTGCTGTTTGAATAATCCTTCACTATAAATGGAACAGGGTTACATGTGTGTGCAACCATCGCTACTCGCTTATCGTTTTTATCAGTCCACATACAATCAGCATTGCCATGATCTGCTGTGATAACAGCAATTCCTTCTGATTTTTTCAAAACCGGTAACATCCTCTTTAGCATCAAATCAACTGTTTCAACAGCTATTCGCACCGAAATTGGGACTCCTGTGTGACCAACCATATCTCCATTGGCATAGTTTAAGCGGATGAATTTGTATTTTCGGCTTTCTATAGCTGCAATAACCTTATCTGTTATTTCAGATGCTTTCATCCATGGCCGAAGATCAAAGGTTATCTTATCCGATTGAATTTCAACATATTTTTCTAACTGTTCATCTATGTATCCCGACTTATTACCATTCCAAAAATAGGTGACATGACCAAACTTTTGTGTTTCAGAAATCGCATACGAATGTATCCCGGCAGAACATAAATACTCCCCCATTGTTTTGTTAATAGCTGGAGGTTCAACAAGATAATGTTTAGGAATAAATGCATCTCCGTCATACTGCATCATTCCAGCAAAGAATACTTTGGGGTGTCGTTGCCTGTCGAAGAAATCAAATTTTATATCATCAAAAGCGCGTGACAATTCAATGGCACGATCTCCACGAAAATTAAAAAGAATAACTCCATCACCATCCTCAATGCAGCCTACGGGGAGTCCATCTCGCTGTATGACAAAACTATCCATATATTGATCTGTCATTTCAGGATCTTCATCATAGTAAGTCTGAATAGCCTCAGATGCAGACGCAAACTTTCGTCCTATTCCAAGCACATGGGCATCCCAACCTTTTTTCACTATATCCCAGTCAGCACCATAACGATCCATGGTGACCACCATACGTCCGCCACCGGAGGCAATGCAGTAATCTCTGCCATTACAGGACTGTTCCTTTAGTTTATTTTCGAGTGGCACAAAATATTCAAGAGCACTTTTTGGGGAAACATCACGGCCATCAAGGAGACCATGAACCCGAACTTTCAAAATATTGTCCTTAACACATTGATCAAGCAATATATTTAGCTGATCGATATGACTATGAACATTCCCATCAGAAACTAATCCTACAAAATGAACCGTTCCTCCCTTCTCTGCACACTTTTGAATTTCTCTCCACGATTCCCCTTTAAACACCTTTCCAGAATGCAAAGCCTTATTGACAAGTTTTGCTCCCTGAGAAAATATCCGCCCAGCACCTAGTGCATTATGACCAACCTCAGAATTCCCCATATCGCTATCCGTTGGAAGACCTACCGCTTTGCCATGCGCTTTTATTTGGGTAACAAGATTTCCTGTCATCAAGTTGTCAAGTATTGGAGTATAGGCCATATATACACCGTTACTTTCCTCTTTGGGACCGATTCCTACACCATCCATGATAACAGTGACCACAGGCCCTGGAAATTGTTTGTACGTAGAAAGGGGTTCTAATTGTAATAAAGACATATTGCATCCTCTGGGTTATAAACTGTTTACATGCTCAACACATTTGCATATTTCCATGGCAACATCTTCGAATTTTTTTCCATTGACCTGTATCTCAAAATCTGCGATTTCCCGATACTGAGGTAAACGGGCATCAAAGAGTGCCTCTGCTTTTTCAAGATCTTTCAATAATGGTCGTTTTTTAATTTTCTTTTTAGCTTTAGGATGGGAATTGATGGAATCAAGAATTGCAGCAAAAGGTGAATGGAGATAAACCACAGTTCCAATTGCACGAATATTGTTCACCTTAAAGAATCCTCCTCCTGTGGAAATAATAGTATCACTCACGTTTTTTTCAAGCCAATCGGCAACATGCTGTTCAAGGTTTCTAAAATATGATTCCCCCGAAGTGGCAAATATTTTTTTCACCTTTAACTTTGCATAACTCTCAATGAGATCGTCACAATCAACTGCAAATTTTCCGGTTTGCTTGGCAAGCATTCTTGCTGTTCTTCCTTTTCCAACTCCCATAAATCCGACTAGAACGATATTCTTTCCAGGTGTTTCCATCAGCTTTCTCTCTCTCTCTTACTCAATTAAATTAAAAAGTTTTCGTATGATTTTTTGCAGTTCTTCCAATCAAAACTATCCGTTAAATTATCCCTCTGTTCATTCTTTAGCTGGATGCCATCCACACATTTATCCAACAAACTTTTCCGTAATTTACCTCTCTTATACAGATAGTTACTA
Source organism: Desulfocapsa sp. (assembly GCA_029942265.1). Classification (GTDB taxonomy): domain Bacteria; phylum Desulfobacterota; class Desulfobulbia; order Desulfobulbales; family Desulfocapsaceae; genus Desulfocapsa. The sequence goes on along the minus strand of JAOZTO010000049.1, from coordinate 1,527 downwards.
CCATACAGCTCAGGATAAGAAAGATCATCAGGAAGTAATGGACAACAGCCTGCACGCACTGCCTCAAGTACAGATATTCCAAAAAATTCATGTTTGGCTGTTGAAACAATCAGATCGGAACGGCAAAGATTTTCCACATATTCTTCTCGTGATTCAGCATAGCCGAAATGAATAATTTCCTTTTGCAGTCGAACAGCTGCTTCTGCAAAGCATTCAGGCTTATTGGCAAAGGATTCCCCCATCACAACAAGGCCAAATTGCACATTTTTTTCCTGTAGATAATAGAGGGCATCAAAAAACATTTCAGGGCCTTTGTCATGTTCCCAACGATGATTCCATAGAATAATAGGAACGGAGGCAGTAGCGCTTATATCCCTTTTACCTGTAGCATATTCACGATCAATAAGAGAGTATTCCATTCCTGGATAAAGTACCCTGCTTTTTTTTCGTATTTCAGTAACGCACTCTGTAAGCTTGATATCAGAAGATTTTTTCAATGAAACTCGCACTCCGTTTAGAAAGCTCTCCAGATTGTAGTGTGAATTAAATGCGCATAAATCAGAGGCCATGGCAGTTGTGAAGTTTATTGCCGTAAACTGTCGAATGGTCGGATCTTTTATTTGGCCTGGGTACGCAAATTGATTTTCATGAAAATATGTAATAATGCGTGCATTCTGGTTCCATCCCGAAACAGAATGTAACATGCCTCGCAAAACCGCTACATCAACAAACGTTGAACAGAGCACAGTGTCAAAGTTTCTATTTTCAAGCGGAATTTTCTGAATTTCATTGACACACCAAAACGCTGCAAGCTGCATTCGGTTTTTCCATTTTCGTGCTGGAAGAGTAAGCAAAGTAAAATCTGCCTCAATGGTATTCTGTAAGCCTGTTAGAAAAAGTTTATGCGATCCGCCATAATATGGCTCCACAATTAGAATACGTGGTTTCATGATTATTTTCCCTCGATTTCATCCTCTAAATATTTTGCAAATGGTCGTACTTCATTCAGTGTAAAACCACAGCCTGAAGGTAACTGCCCTCCGCAAAAGTGAAGACTCTTATCCGGAAAATTTACACAGATACTTAAGCTGTTTGCATGATCGACACAAATCCCTTCATCTGTTAACCACTTACAGGTAAATTGAACAAATCCCTGGTCATCTTTTCCGGTTATTTCAAAACGTTCATACTCAGGATAGTCTTTCAATACCTCAAAAAATTCTTTTTCAGAACGTAACCAGCCGTATGTTCCATCGAGATTTATTTTTCGGCAACAGTTTCCACAACAATGGCAGCTTCCGGTGATAAGCAGTTCTTTTCCCATTACTTTCATCCGTAAATATCGAATAAGACCTAATGGGGAATAAGTGCTGAGTAATCGTGATATTTTTGACATATTAAAGAGAATACTATCAGCATATTAATTTTTCTGATACAAAGAACATATATGAGCCTGTTGATTTAATGCCTTTTGGCCCGATCTCTTCGTTAAATGAAAAATTTTATCCTCGGAATATCAACTATATG
>JAOZTO010000048.1:9999-11093 GCA_029942265.1 Desulfocapsa sp. | reverse complement strand
TGATACTTTCCCATTAAAAACCTTACGTCCACTTGTTTCTTCCAATATCTCGAACATCTCTATATCATTATAATCAACACCACCACCCGATCCCATCCAAAGAGAAAGAAAACCCACCTTTGCCTGAGAGTCTGGACGAAACCCCAAATGACTGACATGAACAGCTTCACTTCTCATTTTCCTTGAATTATACAAAAAACTGATAGGTTCAAGATCCAAATCGACACCAAAAGAAAGTGTGTATTGAACTCCCTCGACAAGGTCTTTCGGAAACTGAAGGTACACAAAATGTTCAACAATACCGACAAGTTCTTTTGCAGTTCTCCCAAGATTAACGGGCTTGCTTTTTCGATACACATCAACCGGATATACAGAAGCCCTCCTATTCACCCCTGTTAGGGAAGTAAGTTTATAGTCTTTGGCCGTGTCAAGATCTTTTCCGGACAATCTAGGTGTAACGACTGTGTCAAAAAGCATCAGGTATTTTTTGGAATCCACAAGACTGCCAATCTTTTTTCCAGCACGCAACAGCCAGTGATTCCCCAAATCATCAGTAATCACACGATCTCCTGCCCTCTGCTCGTAACGAATCTGTTTTCCAGGCAATATAGTACCAGATCGAATATGGATAGATAAACCATCGGGAGCAATTGGCCCCAAAAATATCACGGATTCCTTTTGCGGAAAAAATGTGCTATTAGCTGACAACACCTCTGTCACAGAGAACAATGAAACTCCAATTGTTAAGATACATATAAGCAAGAAAAAACTGCATATTTTATCACTCATTAAGTTTATCATTGCTTGTTTTCCTCTCTTTTGGAAAGACCTTCCAAGCTATCGCTTGGGTAATTTTGACTCTTCCAGACAGCCTTAATGGCATCAGTCGCAGAACTTGTAATACCACCAGTATACCCTGCACCTTCACCAATTGGGTAGAGGTTTTTGGTGTTTATTGATTCATAGTGTTCATTGCGGGAAATCCTTACCGGAGATGATGTCCGTGTTTCTACACCAAGCAGTATGGCTTGTGGGGAAACAAATAACGGTAGTTCAGTTCTCCATTTCCCTAAGGCTGTAACAAGTTCAGCGAT
>JAOZTO010000048.1:0-9899 GCA_029942265.1 Desulfocapsa sp. | reverse complement strand
CCACGGCGTATCTTTCGATTCGTATAATTCAACGAATAACTTGCAGCCCCCAACCCAGAATACTCATGATATTTCTGGCCATAACGCATCAGGTTAATAGTTTCCACAGGATGTTCAATTCGTACTCCCACAGATATCTGTTTCTGCTCAACAGCCACTCCTTTTTTGTATATCATTGTAACACTATCACGAGCAGAGTGTCCTAACGCAATATAAATATGAGATGAAAAAAACTCCTGCTCGTTGTTAATAATAATTCCATGTGCCACACCTTTGCGTATCAGAATATCCGTCATTTTGGAACTATAGTGAATCTCACCTCCATGTTTAAGGATATAGAGCCGAATATTACGAACAATCTTGCAGAGCACATCCGTTCCCAGATGCGGTTTCATGATATATTCTATTTCGGGTGGTGCTCCAAATTTTACAAATGTTTTCAGTACCTGATTTACAACACTGCTGTTTTTGTTTCTTCGTGAAAACAGTTTACCGTCTGAATACGACCCGGCACCGCCTTCGCCAAATTGAATATTGGATTCGGGATTGAGTCTACGCTCCCTGATAAAGGTCTCAACATCAATTGAACGTTCCTCTATCTTCTTGCCCCTCTCAAAGATGCGAGGCTTGAGACCGCAGGCAATCAGCTCAAGGGCTGCAAACATTCCGGCAGGACCAAAACCCACAATGATTGGCCTGTCTTTGGAAGATAGTGTTCTCTTTTTAGGAAATTCTGTTTCACTGTAGAGAGCAAATTTTTGTCTGTTTATAGAGGCGGTATCGGGAACAGCAACTGCCAGTGAAAGGGTGTAGTAGAACTGATCAGTATCTTTTAGGTTCAGTGCTTTACTGAGAATCTTTATGATGCGAACCTGTTCTGCTGGAAGATTTAGCTTCTTTGCTACAGCGGCAAGGTAGGTGTTTAGCCCATCTTCTTCGATTGGAATATGTAGGGTATTGATGATCAGATTCAACAGAGGCATATCCAGATTGTTTTTCATTGCCAGTGATTCTGCAAACCACGTTCAAATTGCTTTTTGTACCGCAGCGGCAGCATGGATTTCCGTTGTATCATAAAGCGACACAGACGTATGTTTCTGTTGCACCAGTAAGGCTATTTCTGTGCAACCGAGAATTACCGCCTGCGCACCTTTTTCATAAAGAGAATGTATAATATCAAGGTAAGCAGCTCGTGAGTCAGGCAGTATTTTTCCAAGACAGAGTTCTTGATAAATTATATCATGTACTCTACTTTGCTGTATCTGGTCCGGCACCAAAACATCAATACCAAACCTGTCACGCAGTCGCCCCTTATAAAATTCCTCTTCCATGGTGAATCTGGTTCCCAAAAGTCCGACCCGTTCTATCTTGTCCACAACAAGTTTTTCAGCCGTTGCATCTGCAATATGCAGAAGAGGTATGGAAAGTGCAGCTTCAATTTCAGGCGCTACTTTATGCATGGTGTTGGTGCAGATTATCAGAAAATCGGCACCGCCCGACTCAATTGCCCGGGCAGCGTCTATTAAAATTTCAGCGGTTTTATCCCAGTCACCATGATGTTGCAGTTTCTCAATTTCATCAAAATTCACGCTGTACATACAGATCTTTGCAGAATGTAGCCCACCAAGTTCACGTTTTACACCTTCATTGATGGCTCTATAGTAACTGGCTGTTGACTCCCAACTCATGCCACCAAGCATTCCAATTGTTTTCACTATTCCTCTTTACTTCATTAGGATGGATCGTACAAATCCATCGCCAGTAATTACTGCCACATATACAATTTCATTGATTTTCATTTGATTAGTCATTAATCTATAAAAATATTAAAATTCACCTTAACTCTTCGTCTCCCAAGATTCAACAAAAAGTCATTATTGATGGATTCGTAAAAACTCTTCATCTTCTTCGTTACTGCAAATTTTTTATCATTTCAACGTACTTTAAATGATAAAAAATTTCCGTGCCTCGAATATGAAGTTTTTTACAAATCCATCTTGATTTCAGACTTTTTACGAGTCCATCATTATTCAGGATATAACGGTACTATGTCAACAAAACTTCCACGTTTTTTATTCTCCCTATTCGTGTTCATCCCCATTGTTTTTATTACAGCAACAGTGGTTGCCCAAACACTTTATGTAAAGCCTAGCTCAGAAATTGTTGTCAGGCGTGGAGCTGGTACTGATTTTAAAATCATTGCAATGCTGAAAGACGGTGCTGCTATTGAACTGCTTGAAGAAAATGATACCCACTCAAAAATACGCCTTGCCAATAATAAAGAAGGATGGGTGCTGAAGCGATTTCTCAGTAAGAAACTTCCTCTCACACAACTTGTCGAATCTCTAAAAGCTGAAAATGAAGTGCTTACTCAAAACAAACTTGAGGGGAACAACAGAGTTGACACAATAGATGCTTCCCTTAAACAAACGGCCACTGAGCTTCAGCAAAGCCGTAAAAAAAATGCGCAACTAAATGAAAAGTACATGCAATTACAGGCTGACACTGCAAATGCAGTAGCAGTTAAAAAAACTCTGCAAAAAACCCTTGAAGAGAACAAAGTACTTGTTCAGAAAATGACCATCATACAGCGTAAGAACGATGATCTCAGAAATGATTCTACCGTTAAATGGTTTCTGGCTGGTGCTGGTGTTCTTATGTTCGGATTTATTCTTGGGGGATTTTTCTGTCGTTCGTATAAAAGAAAACCTTCTCTTCTTTAATGGGGTCGCGAAAACTCATCATCTACTTCGTTGCTGCAAATTTTATTTCATTATAATGTGTTTTAATACGCAGAAATAATAGAAGATTTTTGCACTTCATATATGGGATTTTTTACTTAGTTTTTTCTAGTTTGATCTTTTTACAAACTTATATTATTTGATTGATTCGAAAAAAAAGTGACTATTAAGAAAATAATATTACTATTTTGCTTGCATAAAATTAATATACATAGTATCCACGCAGTAACAGAATAAATTTATAATAGTGAAGATTTTTGTAAATGTATGTACGGGAACAAATACATATTGTTCCTGATTGCTTTGAAAGCTACACACAAACCACAAATAACATCCTGATATTTATTTTATTTACACGTAATTATAGTTACCGGATCGTATGTTCACGAACCGGGTTTATGACAAAAAAGGTTCCACAAGGAACCAGTACAATGGAGTAGTACACAATGGCTGAAGGTACAGTTAAATGGTTTAATGACGCAAAGGGTTTTGGTTTTATTGAAGAAGATGGTGGAAAAGATGTATTTGTTCACCACTCAGCTATTCAGGGAGACGGTTTCAAATCTCTTGATGAAGGCGGACGTGTAACATTTGATGTTGTTGATGGCCCTAAGGGACCAGCAGCAGAGAATGTTGTCAAACAGTAGTATATACTGGAGTGTGAATACACTCAAAATATGACACTTCAAAGGATCTCGTTTTTTACGAGATCCTTTTTTTTTGCCTTTTCCATGCACCCTTCACCAGCATAAGGATGGTATGATATTTTTACGTGATTACAAGAAAACAGCACTCAAGTTAAATGCTAAAAATATCAGTTATGCTAAGCTTCTCAGGGAAATGTCTCGTTATGCAGATTTATTTCCCGACAGCACCAAAAGAGTTCTTATCTTCTCGGAAAACAGGCTGGAATGGATATACAGTTTTTATGGTTCCTGGAAAAATAACTGCACTGTTATTCCAGTTGATTATCTCTCAACAGTTGAAGAAGTCACATATATCGTACAAGATAGTGTACCCGAAGTTTTTTTCTGTTCTCGCAGTCGTCAGCCAATCATCCTTGAAGTCATCAAATCACTTAACTACACACCGCAAATCATTGTATATGATGACATTGAGGAACATTCCAGCTCCACGTCCAGTTACTCCAGCGACAGTACGTTCACAGCACCTGATCTAAATAATACTGCACTGATCATTTACACTTCAGGAACCACCGGATCACCCAAAGGTGTCATGCTCTCTTATGAGAATGTCCTGGCAAATGTTGAAGCAGTTTCCATTGGAGTCCCGATCTATTCAATTGATGAACGGGTTATGCTCTTATTGCCTCTGCATCATATTTTTCCACTACTCGGCACCATGGTTGCGCCACTTTTCGTTGGTTCTACCATCGCAATGTCGCCGTCACTACAGTCAGAAGATATTGTTAATACTCTTCAGGAAAATCAGATCACTATCATTATCGGTGTCCCCCGCTTATACAAAATTATCTGTAAGGGGATCATGGATAAGATTAACAAAAACACAATCGCACGATTTCTGCTTTTTGTTGCAGAAAAAGTAGACTCACTAAAGTTTTCCAGATTTCTTTTCAAAACAGTCCATCAGAAATTTGGTGGGAAACTCAAATATCTGGTCTGTGGGGGGGCTGCTCTTGATCCTCTTATCGGTGGAAATTTCAAGGCGCTTGGTTTTGAAATCCTGGAAGGCTACGGCATGACGGAAGCTGCTCCCATGATAACCTTTACTCGCCCAGGAGGGTTTACTATCGGCTCTGCCGGTACGTCAATGAGCTGTACAACAATTGAAGTGAGAGATGGAGAAATTGTTGCTTGCGGAAAAAACATCATGCAGGGCTATCTAAATCGCCCCGAAGAAACTGCAGATGTGATAAAGGATGGCTGGCTATACACTGGTGATCTTGGCAATCTTGACGAAAAAGGCCGGATCTTTATCACAGGGAGAAGGAAAGAAATCATCATACTTCCCAGTGGGAAAAATATTAATCCCGTGCTGATTGAACAAAAACTTGAAGAAATATGCACCTGTATTAATGAAGTGGGAGTGTTCGTTAAAGATGATATCTTACAAGCAGTAATCCAACCAGATTTTATAAAAATCCGGGAAAATGACATCACCCAACTCGATGATTTTTTTCGCTGGAAGGTTATTGACACCTATAACCAAACCGTATCTCCAGCAAAACGTATCCTGAAATTTACTCTGATTGATGAGGAACTTCCAAAAACTCGGCTCTCCAAGCTTCGCCGTTTTCAATTACCTGATCTGGTTGGGACACTGAAATCCAGAAAAAAAAGTGCCGCCCAACCAAATTTTGAAGAATATCTGATCATCAAAGGATTTATTGAGCAACAAACCCAAAAAGAGATCCTGCCGGATGACCACTTAGAGATTGATATTGCCTTAGATTCTCTGGATCAGATAAGCTTGCTCGCCTTCCTTGACACTACTTTCGGAGTAAACATCCGCGAGGAAAAGCTCATGTCGCACCAGACGGTACGACTACTCAGCGAGTTTGTGCAAACAAAGAAGAAAAAAATCAGTGCTGAACTGACAAACTGGAAAGAGATCCTAAAAGAAAAGGTTGATCTATCACTGCCTAAAACATGGTTTACCACTAATTTATTTAAAAATTTCAGCAGGGCGTTCTTTTCTGTCTATTTTAAATTCAAAGGCTATGGCCAGGAAAATCTCCCAGACACACCCTGCATTATTGCACCCAATCATCAGAGCTATTATGACGGCCTGTTTGTAGCGTCTCTGCTAAAAAACAATTTTTCAAAAAACACCTACTTTTACGCCAAACAAAAGCATGTCAGCAACCGAATCGTTCGTTTCCTAGCAGACAGAAACAATGTCATCGTTGTTGACATCAATTCCGGCCTAAAAGAGTCTATCCAGAAACTGGCTGAAGTACTTAAAAAAGGGAAAAATATCATGATTTTCCCTGAAGGTACCAGAACCGTTGACGGTACCATCGGAGATTTTAAAAAACTTTTTGCCATCCTCAGTAAAGAACTGAATGTTCCGGTTGTACCAGTTACTATAAATGGTGCATTCCAAGCGCTCCCTTCCGGACATATTTTCCCCATTCCTTTTCGGTCAATATCGGTCACATTTCAGCCACCTGTTTTTCCTGAAGGACATACGTATGAATCCCTGACGCAGCTGGTGCATCAGGGAGTGAAAGAAGGGATACAATAAGGCAAAACCATTAATTAAGCTTCTGAATTTTCATCAAGAAATTTCTGCAGTTCCTCTTCCTTTGCAACAGTAAGCGATGTTTTAAGCACTTTACCACCAAAGCCTTTAAGTTCGTCCAACACCTTACCGGGCGTAGCTTTGCGAACCAGAACAAAAAGTGCAGAAGATTCTGTTGTTAAGGTTGTGCCAAGTTCTTTCATAAAATCATCATCAATTCCAATATCAGACAATTTTCCTGATATTGCACCGGCACCAGCGCCAATAACTGCACCTGCCAGCGGATTCAAAAATAGCAGTCCGATAAGCATTCCCCAGAAACTGCCTCCAGCGGCACCAGCGGCAGTAAGATTCACAGCCTGATGGAGTTTGACTTTATCTTTTGCATCTTTGGTGACAACAACAACATCTTCCATTTCAAGAAGATATTCTTTTTGAAGTTTTATCAATTTTGCCCGCATTTCAAATGCTGTATGTTCATCATTAAATCCAATAACTACTAAATTACTCATGGTATTTCCTCTGTGAATATTTGAGATTTATTTCTCATTACAATTACTCTTCCCACTCTCTTCCATCACGAGCCAGTAAAGCAACAGAAGCAACTGGCCCCCAACTGCCTGCCGGATACTTTTTTGGCGGTTCATTGGATTGTTTCCAGGCATTCTGAATAGAATCAATCCATTCCCAGGATCGTTCAACCTCATCCCGACGAATAAAAAGCGACTGATTCCCCATCATGGCTTCGAGAATAAGTCGCTCGTAAGCATTAGCCACATGCTCTCCATGGAAGGCATCTGAAAAGCTCAAATCCAATAAGGTTTTTTGCAATTTAATGCCTTTTCCAATCCCAGGAACCTTGTTCATCATCTCAATCTCAACGCCCTCATTGGGTTGTAGGCGAATCACAAGCTTGTTTCGAGGAATTTTTTTGTAGCTGCTTTTAAAAATATTATGCGGAAGATGTTTAAAATAGATTACCACCTCAGAGCGTTTGGTGGTTAATCGTTTACCGGTGCGAAGATAAAACGGAACATCAGCCCAGCGCCAGTTGTCGATATCAACTCGCAAAGCAACAAAGCTCTCTGTCGTGGAATGTGGGTTTCCGCCCTCTTCTTCAAGATAACCGGGAACTGCTTGCCCCTTCATATATCCTGCTGAATACTGACCTCGAACAGTTTTTTCATCAACAGTGTCAATGGTTATGGGGCGCAATGCCTTAAGCACCTTCAACTTTTCATTACGAATAGATTCACCATCCATATCGACCGGAGGTTCCATGGCAACCAACGTCAAAATCTGCATAAGATGATTTTGTAGCATATCCCGCGTTTGTCCTGATTTATCAAAGTACCCGAAGCGGCCTTCTATTCCGATTTCTTCAGCTACTGTAATCTGAACATGATCGATTGTATTATGATCCCAGTTGGTAGTAAAAATAGAATTGGCAAAGCGCAAGGCCAGGAGGTTCATGACCGTTTCCTTGCCAAGATAATGATCAATTCGGTACACCTGACTTTCGGTGAATACATTTGCCACAGTATCATTAATTTCCTGTGATGATGCAAGATCACTACCGATTGGTTTTTCTAACACCGCACGAGTTTCTGCGGTGACAATTCCTGCATGATCAAGTCCCACACAAATATCATCGAAGAGGAAAGGGGCAACTGAAAAATAGTTTACCAGCACTCGTTTGTCTTGATCAACAACCTCTGCCAGCCGGTTATACTCGTCTGGAACATCCAGATTAATTAGAATATAATGAAGCCGTAATAAAAGGCGTTCAACCACTTTCTGGTCAATTTCTTTTTTGGAAAATTTTTCAAGACTTTCTCGCATCTTTGCTACAAAATCTTCCTGACTGAGTTCATGCCTAGCCACTCCGATTATACGCGTGTCTGCATCCAATAAACCAGCTTTTTCCAACTGATATAACGATGGTATCAACTTGCGTCTTGACAGATCGCCAAGCACTCCAAAAATTGTAAAGTCACATGCTTTTTTGCTATTACTCATATCCAGAATTCCGTATTATAGGTTACAATTCAGTGTCTTGCCAATTTTTAGATGCTCGCTGAATAGTCGTATTATTTTATACAATGACACCTTTTGCAATATCAGTTATTTTATGATAATCACCCTGTTCAAGGGCATCTGTTGGTGCCAGCCATGATCCACCAACACAGGCAACATTTTTAAGACTCAAATATTCTTTATAATTGTCTGGTGATATTCCACCTGTAGGGCAAAAAGTAGCCTGTGGAAATGGGCCTCCAAGGGATTTTATCATTTGTATCCCACCTGCTGCCTCGGCTGGAAAAAACTTAAACTCCCGCAATCCGTATTCCAGGCCAAACATCAGTTCTGAAGCTGTAGAAATCCCTGGAATTAATGCGATGGGGCCATTAATTGCTGCATTGAGAAGGTTGGGAGTCAGCCCCGGACTGATGGCAAAAACTCCCCCAGCATTTGCAACAGCATTAAGATCTTCTTCAGTGGCAACTGTTCCGGCACCAACAATGGCATCCGGCACCTCTTCGCTGATCCTTTTGATAGCCTCAATGGCAACAGAACTACGCAGGGTAACTTCCAATACTTTGATGCCCCCTGCAAGCAATGCTTTAGCAAGGGGGACAGCATGATCTATATTTTTTATAACAATAACCGGTACAACAGAGCCGGCGGTTAAGACATCGAGTGCGGATAAATCCCAGTTTTTCCCATTAATCATAGCTATACTTCCTCAATACCCTCAAGTTTCCAATCCTGTGTGCCAAGAGGACGAGCCCAGCTCCATTCTTCAGCAAATTTCACAGGTTCTGTATCACTGCCGGAGATCAGATCACCAGTTTTATCGTCTACGGTATAATCAAGAAGATTGGCAGTAAAAAGAACAGTTACAAAATCTTCACCATTTTCTGATCCTGCATCCACAATTTTGACGTTACGAATGGAGATATTTTCAAGTTTATTGATCTCTCCTTTTGATGTCATTTCAGAGAACTGCGTTTCATACTCGGAGGCAAGTTGTTCGCCCAACAGATGTCTATAAGAGCTAACATCACGTCGCATCCAACCGGCCTGAACCTTAAAGAACACATCTGATGCAATTTCGACGAAATAATCAGTATCAAAACCAGAATCAGCAATACGGATGATTTCCAATCCCTCTTCTAAGGACGTTTTCACAGGTTCTACTGATTGTGGGGCAAACCCACCAGATGTAGTAGAGGTATCACCACCAAAATTTCCATAACTTGCATTGTCATTTGCTGGTGGCTGTCGATATGATGGGGGCGTTCCACTTCGAGGCCGTGCCGCAAATCGTCTATACAGGAAATATCCCACACCACCAAGCAGTAACATGGGGAGTATTCCCATACCGGATCCACCCATTCCAAACATACTACCAAGCAGCATTCCACCCAAAGCACCGCCAAGTAAACCACCCATCAGGCCTCGGCTTACACCGGACTGTTTTTGTCCCGTCTGTGTTTGTTGTTTCTGGACGGTTGGAGCCTTTTGTCTTGGTGTGGAACGAAATGAACGGCCACCACCGCGAGAACGAGCATCAGAGTATTCTGCCATAATGCCTGCCTCCACAAAACAAAGGGTGAAAAAAACCAGAAAGAAAGGTGTTAATTTCCTCATATACATGAGCATAGTTATCTCCATTAAAGATTTTGTTTATCGTTGATACTGTTTATTTTAAACCTACTAACTTTTCACAAAGAGTAGCAGTAGTGACAAGGTTTGTCATCTCTTTTAGATCATATGATTTACTTTTACGTCGACGTCAAATATACTATCATTATTTGTCAAAAATTATGCACTTGTCGAATAACAATAAAACACAACCCAAAACCAGATTAACTCCTAATGCTCCTTATCTTTCCACCACTTGTCAAAGCCTGTGAACCGCCAGCTGGT
>JAOZTO010000047.1 GCA_029942265.1 Desulfocapsa sp. | reverse complement strand
CATCTATTGGATTTCAAGCACAGTTATTTCATAATTTAGTGGGTGTCCAGCGAGGGGATGATTGTAATCTATAATAATAGTATCTTCTTTTAGTTCAACAATAGTTGCAGGGATTTGATGGGTAACGCCATCACTATCAACATTCATGGATAGTACAAGCCCAACTTTTGCTTCTATTTTGTCTGTAAATTGATCATTAGTGATTTCCTGAAGTAGGTCACTACGACGTATACCGTATATACCGTCTTCGGATTTAAGGTGTACTCTACGTACTTCACCAACCTGCATACCAATAAGAATACGTTGAATGGGTTTTGGGGTTCCTTCTTCACCGAGTTCAATGATGAGGGGATCTGTTGAGTCTATTGTTTCAAATATTGCCTCATTGTCAAGTGTTCCGATCATTGAGACTGTAACTATACTATTTTTATCGACTTGTTTCATATGATGACTATGTGCTCCTACATAGGTATTTTTTAGTAAGCATTCGTAAGTGTTCAGCTTCACTCCATCTTCTTCCATTTTGAATAGTTATATTTCAGTGTTATGCCAATTAATAGGTACTCACCGAATAGTTATAAAAAGGTCAATGGAGTAAGTTACTTGTTGAACAATCTAAACTATCGATTTTGTTTTGGCAATAATTTGTAAGTATTTATTGAATGAATATTTGTGATGGATTTGTAAAAACTCTTCATCTTCTTCGTTACTCCAAGTATCGTATCATTTCAACGTACTCTAGTAGCCCGAAATAATAGGAAAGTTCTATTAGTCGAAGTAAATATTCGGATAGCCCCCCATCTTCGCTTGATCCGGCCTGTTCACATATGAACCAATATAGTTCACAGGCCGGATCAAGCGAACCTGGGGCACTAAACGTCACGCCATTGCAAAAGGATACTTACAGGAGAGAAAAAGTTGGCTCAAGGAGCGTAAAACTCCCTATTGACAGCATTTCACCCCTTTTTGCGACCTTTACCCCTTAAAAAAAATAGAAGCGCAATCCTATCTTTACTGTGTAATAACAGGATGATGGGCTATGTCAAACACAGTGCATACTTATGTCGAATATCCAGCTAAATGAACCTGTTTCTTGACAAATGATTGAGACGGGCATACATTACGCTGGTTTTACACTGGTTTGAGAAGATAATGGCGAATTAGTTCAGATTGGATTTATAATTTGATAGAATGAAATGTGAAATAACAGTGTTGGGGATAAATAATTATGATTGAATTGGATTTCAGTAAAAATACAGATGGCCTCCTACCAGCAATTGTTCAGGATTACAAGAGCCTCCAAGTGCTAATGCTTGCCTATATTAATAAAGATTCATGGGAAAAAACAATTTCATCTGGTAAGGCTCATTATTGGAGTAGGTCGCGTCAGCAACTATGGCTTAAAGGGGAATCGTCAGGACACATACAGCTTATTCATGATGTTTTTGTTGATTGCGATCAGGATACTGTTGTTTTTCAGGTAAAGCAACTTGGTGGTGCTGCGTGCCACAAAGGCTATTGTTCCTGTTTTTTTCGTAAGGTGGTTAGTGGGCATCTGGAAACAATAGGAGCTCCGGTATTTGATCCAGCTGTTGTTTATGCAAAGTAGAGACTATTGGATACATTAGCCTATTGATTTAATAATCATTTTCGAAGTCTCGTGCCTCGCTTCGAAAATGATTGTCAAATCAACGGGCTCAAACATGACAATACAATTTTATATGAGTGGAGAATAGTATGAATGAACTAAAACTTGGCTTGCCAAAAGGAAGTCTTGAGGAAGCAACCATTGAACTGTTTGAGAAGGCAGGGTGGTTAATAAAACCAAAATCTAGAAATTATTTTCCTGAAATTGATGATCCGGAATTAGCCTGTTCAATTTGTCGGCCTCAGGAGATGTCAAGGTATGTTGAATCTGGAATGCTTGATGCTGGAATTACCGGCAAAGACTGGACAATGGAAAATAAGTCCGACACCCTTTTGGTCAGCAATCTTGTCTATTCGAAGGTGAGTAGAAAACCTACACGATGGGTAATTGCAGTAAAGGGCGATTCGGATATTACCTGTCTTGAAGATTTGGAGGGCAAAAAAATATCCACAGAGCTTGTCAATGTGAGTAAACAATTTTTTGCAGATAAAAATATTTCTGTGGATATTGAGTTTTCCTGGGGGGCAACAGAAGCAAAAGTTGTTTCTGGACTTGTAGATGCAATTGTTGAGGTCACAGAAACAGAAAGTACCATCAGAGCACATGGCTTACGAATAATTTATGAACTGATGGAGTCAAACACTCAATTTATCGCCAATAAAGAGGCGTGGAATGACCCATGGAAAAGGGAAAAAATAGAAAATATTGCACTTATGCTTCAAGGGTCGTTAAAAGCAGAACGTATTGTCGGATTAAAAATGAATGTTCCAGAAGATAAACTTGAAGATATCATTAAATTGTTGCCGAGTTTAAATGCCCCCACAGTTGCTCATCTATACAATACTAAATGGATGTCTGTTGAAACAGTTGTTTCTTCTGATATTGTGCGTGATATTATTCCTAAGCTTACAAAAGGTGGGGCTGAAGGTATTATTGAATATCAACTCAGTAAAGTTATATGAAATTTGTAGACATTTCTTTTTTGTTGAGTGTCCATTCCCTCAAACAACTTCCACCGGAAACTCTTCCAGAAATTGCTTTTGCGGGGAGATCAAATGTTGGTAAATCTTCTCTTATTAATACTTTGGTTGGACGAAAAGGATTAGTAAAAGTGAGTGGAAGGCCAGGTAAAACACAAGGACTCAATTTTTTTCAAATAGCAGATGAGGCGTATTTTGTCGATTTGCCAGGGTATGGATTTGCAAAAGTAGCGCGTAGTATGCAGGATAATTGGCAGCATCTTATCACGCGCTACCTTGAGTTAAGAAGTACCTTGTGTTGTGTGGTGGTTATTATGGATATTCGCCATGGTGCGAAAATTCAGGATACTCAACTTATTTCATGGTTAAAACAAAATAATATTAATTGTTTGCCTGTTTATACCAAGGCAGATAAGCTTTCCGGGAATAAAAAACAGAAGCATGCTATTGCCTTGGATGCTGGACATACAATAGATCCTTCACAGCGTATTATATTTTCAGCAAAAAATGGATTAGGAAAAGAGGAGTTAGAGAGAACTCTTGCATCTTTTGCTTAAATAGGTTAGCTTCCTTTTATTATAAGGAAGTACTCTTTTTGTCTATATGTTAGGATAATAAGGTTGTTTTTTATAATAGATACAAGGAGAAATATTTATGTCACTTCGTTCAGACTGGCCGTGCTGGGAAATTATGAAATGTGCCGAGTCACAAGAATGTCCTGCCAAGGAGAATCCGTCAAAACTCTGTTGGGAAATGATTGATGATATTGATGGATATTCATTTAATATATGTAAAGATTGTCTTGTATATGTGTCGAAACAAAAGAATTCTCAGTTCAGCAAAGAAGAATTATTAAGCATAATGGCTCAAAAAGGGGTGAATGTCCTTAAGGAAGGAAACTGTCTTTTGAAAAAGGGTTCTAATTCGTAATAACTACAAGCTATCCCACCAGCTATTAGCGCATATAGGCAATTCCTGTCAGAAATGCGTATCCAAGCAACCAACAGATAATAAAGAGTAAAACAGCTCGGTAATATCGATCTGTTTTATTAAGCAGAGCAATGGCTACAAGCAGGGTCAGAGGTATAATAAATCCTGCAATCATTGGCGGGAAGTATCGTAACAATTCTTGAAGGCCCAGGAAAAACCATGGGCCGGAAATATATGTGACACCTAGATGATCTGGTTCAAATGGGGCAGCAACAAAGATTGAAAAAATAATAATGCCAAGTGTCAAGATAATATGACGACTAAACGGTACACGATATTTTTTCACATGGCTCCATGCCAACCACCCTCCGAGGATACTAAGGCCAATGATGTGGTTAACATAGATTCGCTTCATACCATTGTCAGATATTGAGAAAAGCAGGTCATTGATAGGCTGGCCAATAAGTGGAAGGTCGAGTAATATTGCTTCCGCTATCATTCCAGCAGAGTAGCCAGTGGAATCTCCCCGAAGGACATATCCTGTAAAAAGAAGTAGGATAGTGACCGGAAGGGTGGCGGTAAGTAATATCCATTGTTTTCTTGTAAAATTCTGTGCAGCATCAAAGGTGCCTATAACATGTAGTACGCAGAACAGAAAAAAGAATTGACTGGAGTAAAAATGCAAAGAACGAAAATATTCACCGAAAGGTACCAACATATCCAGAGTGGAGACTGAATAGAAAGGTGCGGCTGGGTCATATTGATATCCCACAACGAGACCGGATAATACAGAAATATAGAGTGCTAAGAGAGAGTATTCCCCCCAGCGAATAGAGCAAAAAATGTCACCGAATTTACTCATGTCTACCCACAAATTTGTGACTATATAGTAACAATATAGCCACCATCATTTTTTAGTTTCTCAACCTTATATTGCGGTAGTGGTCTATTCGCTGGTCCGTGTAAAACGAGTCCTTGAATAGAAAATCGACTTTGATGGCAAGGACATTCAATCAGCCAATCTTTTTCATGGAAATTGACTGTACAGCCAAGGTGAGTGCACTTTCTTGAAAGTGCCCATGCGTTGGTTCCATCATCAAAGAGTATATACTTGTGACCAATATAAAAACCGCCATTTACAGCTGAACTACCTAGCTCAATAATTTCAGGTTTACGGGGGATTGAGTATCTGAGAAAACGAAAAAAAGGATACAAGGCAGCAATTCCTGCGCATGCAATAAGGAATTTACGTTTGCTGTTCGAGCATGATTTGTTTTTGCAGTGGGGCATGAAAATGGTCTCCCGAAGAGAATAGTGGAAGCTATTGCTTCGAAAATTTTTCGAGAAGAAGCGTGTTTACATGTTCTGGAACAAGTTCACACACGTCACCACCATTCCTAGCGGCATCTTTGATTATGGAGGAACTGATATAGATCCAGCGAAAACCAGGCATTAGGAAAATAGTATCAACATCACGTTCAAGTTTTCTATTCATTAAGGCTAACTGAAATTCATAATCGAAGTCAGAAACAGCGCGTAAGCCACGAATTATCGCTGTTGCTCCCTTTTTGGCAGCGTATGATACCAAAAGTCCTGAAACAGTGTCAACTTCGATGCGTGAGTATTTATCAGGAAAACATTGTCGGATCATCTGCTGACGATCTTTTATTGAAAACAGAGGTTCTTTGGCTGAATTTACGGCAATGGCAATAATGACCCTATCGAAAATATTTAAGGCACGGTCAATAATATCCAAGTGCCCCATCGTAATAGGATCAAATGTACCAGGATAAATGGCAAGTTTTTTTGAATGTGATGAAGGCATAATATAGTGTATTGTCTCGTATTTTCAGGATGTTGTACGGTTATAGAGCCAAAATCCAGTTTCACCGTATTGTCGTTTGTCGCATAAAGAAATATTTGCAAAGGAGTGAGGTAATTTCTGCTTACTTTGTTCTTCAGCAATAATGAGTGTGGAGGGCGAAACTAGATGACTATCATTTAGAAATTGCAGAGATTTTTCAGCCAGTCCTTTATTGTAAGGAGGGTCGAGGAAAATAAGGTCAAAACTCATTGTTTTATTAATCTCTGGGTGTTTAAAGGCAAGGCCTCGACGTAGGTCATACTTGATTGCGGTAAATACATTTGTATTGCTAGTCTCACCATCACTGCTGCATAAGGTGCAATTCTGTTCGATAATTTTCAATGCTTTTGGACACTTTTCAATAAAGACAATCTGTTTAGCACCTCTGCTATATGCTTCAAGGCCAAGGGCACCAGTTCCTGCATATAAGTCAAGCACTGTGGCAGATAAAACTTTGTCACCGATGATACTAAACAGTGCTTCTCGTGCTCGCTCAGCTGTTGGTCGAATGTCATTGCAATTGCCAGGGGGGCAAAGTTTGCGGCCACGAGCAATTCCACTTATGATTCTCAATTAGTAACCATTCGGGAGTGCTTTAAAAAAAAATATATACCAGTGGTATGAGCAGTATCTACCCAAATGGAGTCAGTTGGATAGATACTTCGATTATTTATAATCTGCAATATAGGTCTCGGCAATTTGCACAGCATTCAGTGCTGCACCTTTTAAAATATTATCCGAAACGATCCAAAGGTTGAGGCCATTTGCAATAGATTCATCTTCTCGGATACGTCCAACAAGGGTGTCAAAATTCCCAGCACTGTTGGTTGCAAGTGGATATTGATCGTTTTTTGGATCGTCTACAATTTTTATGCCAGGGGCATCGCTCAGTAACTCTTTGACCTCAGCAACAGTAATTTTACTATTAGTCTCAACATTTACAGATTCAGAGTGTCCGTAAAAGACTGGAACTCGAACAGTTGTTGCGGTTATCGCTATTGAGTCATCTTCAAAAATCTTCCTGGTTTCATTAACCATCTTCATCTCTTCTTTGGTGTAGCCGTTTTCAAGGAATGAATCAATATGTGGAAGGCAGTTAAACGCAATCTGATGTGGGTAAACAGAACTTTCGATTTCTGAACCATTAACGTGTGATTTTACTTGCTGCTGTAACTCTTCGATGGCTTGAGTACCAGTACCGGAAACAGCCTGATAAGTTGAAATAACCAGTCGTTTAATACCTACCTTGTCAAGAATTGGCTTTAGGGCAACAAGCATTTGAATGGTGGAACAATTAGGGTTAGCAATAATACCATGTTTTTTGTATTGAGCAATAGCATGAGGGTTAACCTCTGGAACAACGAGAGGAATTTCTGAATCCATGCGATACGCACTGGAGTTATCAATAACTACAGCTCCAGCTTTTACAGCTGCTGGTGCGAAATCAAGTGATCGTGTGGCACCTGCAGAAAAAAGAGCAATATCGATTCCTTCAAAAGCATCATTACTGAGAAGTTGTACTTTAATCTCTTTTCCATCAAAGGTGATGGTTTTCCCAACTGAGCGTGGGGATGCGAGCAGCCGTAATTCGTTAATCGGAAAGTTACGTCTTTTAAGGACATCAAGCATGGCACCGCCAACAGCACCAGTGGCACCAGCTATGGCAACGTTATATGTTTTTTGTGCATTGTCGTTCATAATTATACCTTTTTATCTTTAGTTTAAAGCCTTAGTTGCGTTATGTTTAAATCAACGGGCTCATTGATGTCTTCTGGATTTTTTTTGACCAATGGTTATAACTATATGCTCATTTGTTCTCAGGATCTTGTTTTTTGGAAGGAAGAATGCTTTTTTTAGAACGCAATCGTTTGAATATCGCATACCCTGGCCCTGAAGAAAGATATATTAAAAAAAGTGCAAAGAGCATTATTTGAGGTTCAGCAGCAATAAGAATAAAAAGAAGCAGGAAGCCAACAAGGAGTTGGAATCGTTTTGTTTTGAAGTTTGGAATCTCTTTAAAACTATAATAGGTATGAGTTGAAACCATGAGGTATGAAAGTAAATACACAAGTAAAAGTAAAGAGATGTGCTTTACTTCTCCAGTAAACTCAAGAAAATGACTGAATAAAACTGCAGCAGAGATCATGGCGGCGGCAGCGGGACAAGGCAGGCCACTAAAGTTTTTTGATTCCATCTTGGAATCAAGTGCATTAAATCTGGCAAGACGCAACGAAGTCATGGCAACATAGAGGAATGCAGCCAGCCAACCGTAACGACCATATGGGTGCAGAGCCCATAAAAAAGCAAGAACAGCAGGTGATACTCCAAAGGAAACCATGTCACAAAGGGAGTCAAGTTCTGCTCCAAATTGGCTTGTACTGTTGGTCATCCTGGCAACTCGACCATCAAGTGTATCAAATACAGCCGCCACTAGAATAGCAATTGCAGCAGTTTTAAATTCAGAATTAATGGCTGAAACTATTGAGTAAAACCCACAAAAGAGACTTGCCAGTGTGAACATGCATGGTAGGGGATAGAAGCGATTCTCAATATTCGGTAAATTGTCTTTCATCTAAAGGTACCAATTGAAAAGAGTATTTTGTATCCAGATTTGCAGGGGAAATTCGCTGGATGATTTCATGTAAATGATGCCAGTGAAGTTTTTCCAGCAGTGACTTTCTGTCCTACCTGCACATCTATCACGCTATTTAGAGGTAGGTAAATATCTACTCGTGAGCCAAAGCGGATAAGCCCAAAACGTTCTCCACGTTGAACTGTGTCTGTGGGTTCAAGCCAATTGACGATGCGCCGTGCAATAAGTCCCGCAACCTGTACGAAAGCAATTTTTTGGCCGCTTTCACACTGCAATATTATTCCGCAGCGTTCATTTTGCAATGCACCTTTCTTACTGTCAGCAGAATAGAATTTCCCTGGTTTGTAGTGGATACTTTCTATAGTGCCTTCAATGGGGATACGATTGACATGAACATTGAAGACGTTCATAAAAATGGAAATTTTGATTACCTGTTCATCAAGATAAGTGTGATCTAACTGTTCTTCGATTAGGATAACTTTCCCGTCTGCGGGTGAAAGTATTTTATCTGGCGAGGCATCTGTCATACGTTCTGGATCGCGGAAAAACGCAACAACAAAGCATGTTACCAAAAGAGCCGGCCATGCAAGGATTTCATATCCTAATATGGCAGTTATCAAGGTGAAAAAGGCTGAGAGGGCAATAAATGGAAAGCCTTCCTGGGCAAGTGGTATTTTTGGACTAATCATAAGTAATATTTGTAGCTATATTAATGGAGAATTTTGTTGAGGAGTTTATACGAATCCATCAAATTTGACTTTTATTGTTTTTTTGTTGCACGTGCCATTGCGATGGTTCCAGTGCGTACAATTTCTTTTATTCCAATTGGGCGAAGAATATCAATAATGGCTTGAATTTTTGATGCTGAACCAGTGACTTCAACAGCGTATGATTTAGGGCTTACATCAATAACTTTACCACGAAATATATCTATAACCCTAAGTACTTCAGCACGTGTTGAGGATTCTGCTTTGACTCGAATAAGCACCATTTCTCTTTCTACGTATTCACTCTCGCTGATATCGGTAACTTTAATAACATCAATAAGCTTGTGAAGTTGTTTGGTGATTTGTTCAACAATGGCATCACTTCCTCTTGTAACCAGTGTAAGACAGGAAAGGGAAGAATCCAGAGTTTCGGCAACGCTGAGACTCTCAATGTTAAAACCACGACCACTAAATAATCCAGTGACTCTGGAAAGGACTCCAGGTTTATTTTGAAGAAGAACTGAAAGCGTATGTTTCATCGGTTTATCCTGTGATTAAAAAAATATCTGTTCAGAAGGTATCTGATTAAAAAACCTTCGAGTTTTGTATGTGACGGGGGGCTTTTTTTTAGTAGCTACACCAGCAACATCTCTGTGGTAGCTTTTCCAGCAGGTACCATGGGGAAAACACCTTCTTCCCGAGCGATACGGAAATCAATAACAACGGTATTGTGTTTAACTTCCTCAAGAGCCCTTTTAATGGTTGATTCGACTTCACTGGTTTTGGTGCAGAGGATACCAACTGCACCATATGCATCAGCTAGTTTAACAAAGTCAGGTGTTACTTCCATAACAGTTGCTGCGTAGCGTTTGTCGTAAAAAAGCTCCTGCCATTGGCGAACCATACCAAGATAGTTGTTGTTTAGGATACAGACTATTACCGGACAGTTATGCTGTTTAGCAGTTGCAAGTTCTTGGATATTCATCTGAATAGAGCCATCTCCAGCAATATCAATGACAGTGGCATCTGGAAAAGCCATTTTGGCACCAATTGCAGCAGGAAGTCCAAATCCCATTGTCCCAAGACCACCGGATGTAACCAACCTTCTAGGTTTGTTAAATTTGTAGAATTGAGCAGCCCACATCTGGTTCTGGCCGACTTCTGTTGTGATAATTGCATCACCGCCAGTCAGTTCGTCGAATTTTTCAACAACATACTGTGGCTTAATTGTTTCGCCTTCGTCGATATAGGACATCGGGTGATTGCTAGTCCATTCGTGTACTTTTTCCAACCATGCAGAATGGGTATTTCCAATTTCTTCAAGGTTCTCATTGCTGGAAGCAAACCAGCTATTCATGGCGACAAGGGCATGTTTACAGTCGGCAACTATGGGAATGTCAACATCAACATTTTTACTGATTGAGGTGGGGTCTATATCGATATGGATAATCTTGGCATGTGGTGCAAAAGCATCTATTCGACCGGTGACCCGGTCATCAAAGCGAGAACCAACTGCAATAAGAAGATCGCTTTTGGCAACTGCCATATTTGCAGTATAACTTCCATGCATACCAAGCATTCCCATGGAAAGTGGATCGCTGCCAGGAAACGCTCCAAGTCCCATCAGGGTCATTGTAACAGGAATATTAAGTCGTTTTGCAAGTTCTGTAAGATCATCACTACTATCTGAAAGAATTACTCCGCCGCCAACGTATAAAACAGGTTGTTTGGATTTTAAGATCTCTTTGCACGCTTTTTCAATCTGTCCGGAGTGGGGCTCGTAAGTCGGTTGATAATTTTGCATACGAATTGGTTTGGGCTCGGTAAAGTCAACCAATGAGGCAACTATATCTTTTGGAAGATCAATAAGGACAGGCCCCGGACGACCGGTTCTTGCAATATGGAATGCTTCACGAATGGTGGGGACAAGATCCTCTCCTTTGCTAACAAGATAGTTGTGTTTTGTGCATGGTCTTGTTATCCCAACAATATCGACTTCCTGGAAGGCATCGTTACCAATCAGTGGGGTGGGTACCTGTCCGGTAAGAATGACCATGGGGATGGAATCCATATGGGCAGTAGCAATGGCAGTTACACCATTGGTTGCACCAGGCCCTGATGTTAAGAGTGCTACTCCAACTTCTCCGGTAACACGAGCTAATGCATCGGCTGCATGAACTGCACCCTGCTCGTGACGAACAAGGACGTGCTCGATTTTAGAATCCATGAGTGTGTCATAGAGGTCAATTACAGCACCTCCCGGAAAACCAAAGATCGTTTTAACACCTTCTTCAAGGAGGCATTGTATAATAGCTTCAGAACCTGTTATCTTTTCCATGAATCTTTTTCCCTTTTTAAATGGATATTGGTAAATATTCGGCTAGGAGGCTGTCCGAGAATAGGCATTTCGTTCAAAATCGAAGAATTTTCTAAA
>JAOZTO010000046.1 GCA_029942265.1 Desulfocapsa sp. | reverse complement strand
TGTATGATATTTTTGGAGACACTGTCAATGTTGCAGCAAGGCTTGAAAGCATGGCAGAGCCAATGCAGATCAATGTGTCCAGTACAATCTATGAATTGCTTAAAGATAAATTTACATTTTCAGCCGGAAGTATAGTTGAAATGAAAGGAAAAGGTGAGCAAACACTGTATACTGTGCTGTCAGATTGTTAGAGGGAGTTTCAGTACTTCCGGCCAATCAGCAAGTGACGAGAGGATTTTTCGATCCCGTTCAGTAATGTCAGATCGTACTACTGTTTGTGCAAGTTGTTTTTTGTATTCCATAAGCGTAATTCCACAATCAGCATCCGGGTTCGTGACTCGATTGTGTCGAAAAAGATCCCATCGGGTTCGTTCTTCTTTAGAAAGCGATTGCGGCCAATTTCTGGCACGGTAACGAAAGAGCATTTCAGGAAGCCGTGGATCCTCAAAATTCACACGTGTTTTTCCCAAGTCTTTTATCGACATATCGTGAATATCGTTCATCATAGAACGGTCTCTGTCAGAAAAAAATCCTCCACCATATAGATTTTGATCAGGATCAATGATGGGAGGGAATTGCCGGTCGGCGTGTACGAGTTGCAACGTTTTCCCAAGAGCAGCTTTGTTTCGTAGTTGTACCGCATGCTTTTCTGCCTGTATCAGATCAATTCCCCATCGCTTTGCCGCCTCTTCAGTCATGGTACCTATAGGAGCCAATACAGGACATTTGTTGATATGGATGGTTTTTAGGGGGATACGCTTCACACCTTCTGGCAAATCTTCGCTGCGGCAGAATAGGCGTTTTTGGATTTCCCCTACTGAGAGTGTAAGTAAGGGAGTTGGGTCATGACGCAGGTCACAGACGATAACACCGTTTGCATTTGTAGGATGTATGGCCAGCGGAATAACAGGAGCAATACACCCTTGTTTTGCAGGATATCTGGACGAAACATGGAGAACAATCTGCTGTTTTTGTAAGTTCAGCATAGTAGCAATCGTTTTTTTGTTCCGCACATCAAAAAGATAGCTATAGAGTTTAGGATGGTGTTCTCGTACCAATCGTGCCAGTTCAATGGTGGCATGAACATCTGAAAGAGCATCATGGGCGTCTTTATGATCGATACTGTTTGCCTCTGTTAAATCCTCTAGTCGAAAGCTGGTGGAGCCATCTTCTTTGGTTGGCCATTGAATTCCTTCAGGGCGCAACGCATGCGTTAGCCGAAGCATGTCTATTATATCCCAACGTGAATTGCCATTACGCCACTCTCTGGCGTATGGATCAAAAAAATTGCGATACAATCCATACCGTGTGAATTCATCATCAAAACGGATGCTGTTATATCCAACGCCACAGGTACCGGGTTTGATGAATTCCCGATGGATATCAGCCATAAACTCTGCTTCGCAGATTCCATCAGTCAATGCGATTTGAGGTGTGATGCCAGTGACTAGGCAGGCTTCCGGTTGTGGCAACATATCATTAGCAGGTTTGCAGTAGATCACTAGCGGTTTACCGATAATATTTAACTCTGTATCGGTACGGATTCCTGCAAATTGAGCAGGTCTGTCTCTTCTGGGATCTGCTCCCCATGTTTCGTAATCGTGCCAATAAAGTGTTGTTGTCATAAGGGACTCTGGGGTGTTTTTTTCAATAGAATGTGAAGGGGTTAGTTGGTAGTTTGCTTTATACGTAGAGTATCATGGCGTAAAAGTGGAGTCAAGCGTTTGTGATGCTGGATAGTGAATATTTAGTCGATTTTTTCGTAACTATTCAGCTGCACCCCATCTTCGCCCATTTGAACATTCTCACATAGCAAACTATGCTTCGAATGTACAAATTAGTTACATTTTTTCATCACTTGAATCCCTATAAGCACTTCCAGTTCCAGTACGTCATGGCTACTTTTTTGCAGGTTAAGGAGGAGATTGTGGAGTTCCTGCTCCCAAATGTCCAGCTGTTCCCTGTTTCCAGGATCAATGTCATGGAGCAGGATAATATCACCTGCTTTAAGTTTGTCCATAATTCGTTTTGCAAGATTGACGATGTTTTTATTACCATGATCAAAAGGACGGCAGCTGAAGGTGACTGCATGGAGGTTTTCATCTTGCAGTATGCTTTTTAGTCTTGGATTTGTTATTCCGGATGGCGGTCTGAAAACTAGTGGGTAAATGCCTGATTTTTGAAGAATTACTTGAGTTTTTGCAATGTCTTGCTGTAGGTACTTACTACTTTTCAGCATTAGTAAATAGTCATGCTTCCATGAGTGATTACCGATGCTATGGCCCTGTTTTATAATCTCTGTTATAAGTTCGGGGTATTGTTCTGCTTTTGATCCGATCACGAAGAAAGTAGCTTTGTAATTGTAATGTTTGAGTAATTTTAGGATGATTGGTGTGGAAACAGGGGAGGGCCCATCGTCAAAAGTAAGTGCTACAGCTGGGCTGTCTGTTGTGGAGCTACTGATTATCGGCAGGAAAAATCCCCATTGCGGACAAAATGGTGCAATAGTACATAAAAACAAAAAACAAATTAGTGGGATAGCAGCCATCCAGCTTCCCTGTAAAAACAACAGAATAGCAATAAGAAAGGCAATGCTCGCAACAGTCTCTGCCTGGGAAAAAGACGTTTTCCATGATGTGTTGATCATGGTTTTTGCACTCGTCCTATAAGCCAAGCAAGTTCTGGGTTGTTTTCTGTTGGTGCAGATTTTTCAATTGTAAATCCAGATTGTTCCATAAGATTTGTCATGGTGTCGATTGTTCTATAATATGCTTTTTTACTGGAAAATCGAACACGGTTGTCTTCAAGTTTAAAGGACCATGAAGGGGGAGTGCTTGGTGCAATGACAAAGCGAATAAGCAGTAATCCACGAATGTTGAGTGTCTCGAAACAGTTTTGCAACAGTGTTGAGATACTACTGTCGTCAAGATAGTGGAGCATGTCAAGCAGCAGAATTAGATCCGGAGGGTTCGGTAAAATCGGCAAATCCGGTGCCATGTCTTCCAAGACAACTCCTCGATCTCCCATGGCAAGAGCTGCCACCCGTACCCGTTCACTGTCCGGATCAATGCCAAAAACTGTGGCATTGGGAAAAAATTCAAGACACCAGCAACCAGGAACCCCATAGCCGCACCCGATATCAAGAATTGTTTTTATGGAATCGCGATCATCGGCCAGGAGTTTTGGAAGGTCGGTAAACATAGGATCTGTTTGAAGCTTAAACCGAGCAAACATTCTCGGATAAGCCTCCATAAAGTGGTATCTCTTACGCACACGTTCAAGCAGGGAAAACGTATTAGAATGTGCAAACCTTGTCTCTGAAAAGTAAAATTTCAGTAGAGGCGGCAGGAGTAAAAAAGAGCCAAGCAGTGAATACCCAATGCCTAGTAACGATGTAATACCAATGGATTTGAGCAGGGAATGTTCTGCCAGGCAGAGAACACCAAAGCCGATTATCGTAGAGCAACCTGCCATAAAAACAGCCATTCGTATAAGACCAAATGATGGATGGGCTGGGTTGCGGTACCGTTGCTGGGCTCGTACAAAAAAGATGGAATAATCAATTCCCATACCCAGGATGACGATTGAGAGCATTAACCCTGGAATATCCAGAGCATGGCCAATCAGTTTCATTGTACCAAGTGTGCAGATATATGAAAAGATTGGTGGAATAAGTGTGATAAGAGTGAGTCGCCAGCTGGCGTAAAAGAAGAGGAGCAGTATCACAATACTTATGGCAATGATGCCAAGCATTGTGGCAAAACTTCGAAAGAGTATGTCTGCTAGTTGTTTGGAAAAATAGGGACTGTCAAAAATTTTCCCTATCTGCCCGTAGCGCATATTGAAATGTTCGCTATTGTAACGTGTTCCAGGGGTCACATTTATAAACTGAGTTAGGAATGTCTGCTTGTTAGAAATGCCAAGCATAGTGTAGTATTCTTCTGGAATTTCTATATTGTCATCTTTTTTTGGTGCAATAATGTTTTGAAGAAACTGGTCAAAGCCATTCCCTGCAAAGCCATATAGATCGCCACTATGGCTTAGTTCTTTTTGTAATTCTTTTACACGGTTTTCCGTCCAAAAACTTTGCCATGCATCGAAATTTTGTTGAGCCAGCGAGTCACCTGGGAAAATCATGGATGGAACAAAGGCAGATGCGATTTTGTGGGATGCAGTATCTTCCTTAATTTGCTGTAAGATGTGGTCGTTTTCCCGTTGAATATCTTGTTTTGATCCTGTGGTCATTAACACAATGTTTGAATTGATACTTCCCCAGACAGTTGTGAAAGCAGTATCTGCTGCACGAGTGTCATTGCTAACTGTGTTCATACTTTCAAGGCTAACATTAAAATCTGGACGTGCAAAAAATATCAGTGAAGCGGCAAGGAATGTGGCAGCTATTGCCCCTGTGCGTCCGGTGTTATAGAATGCGTCAACTGCCTTTTGCAGAGGCAAATTGTGTCTGCTGGAAGGCGGCATGGACGGAGTAATATGGGGGAAAATAAAATGAACAAACAGAAAGGAAAATAGAACCCCTAGGGCTGTGAACTGACCAAGCTGCACAAAAACAGGAAAACCACTGAAACCAAGAGTAAGAAATGCACCACATGTAGTAAGCACAGCAAGGAACCCGATAGCCCGAACTTCACCGGATGCTTCTTTTCCTTTGGTACTTTTGGGGCGATCAAGAAAGAGAAGATAAGCGATACCATGATCTACAGTGATAGAAATAATAGCTCCTCCAAACCCAAGCACCATTATGGAAATAGATGAATGAAACAGGGAGAAAATCAGTAGTGCCGTTGCTGTCCCAGCAAGTGCCGGAAGAAGAGAAAAAAGTCCAATTAGGGGGCGCGGGAAGGCAATAAAGAGCAACAATCCAATTCCTGCAGTTGAGAGAAACAGCGCCCAATTTACATCATGGCGAATGATTCGTTCGTTGTCCAGTGCGGCACGATAGGCTCCAACTGGTGTTATGACCGGATTGATTCCGATGGAGGTATATGTGTTGTTTAGTTCTGTTGCAATGCTGTCGAGCAGTTCAGCTATCTGTCTAGCCGATGCTGTGTCTGTTCCGGTACTGTTTGGTCGTGCCGTTACTAAGAGATGACGTTTGTCAGGAGAGAAGATAAAGCCCTTATATATTGATGTGTCTGATAACGGCGCAAGCATTGTCAACTTTGCCATGATCGGCTCCATAAAACCCAATGGATCGGATGCGATAAAAGAGCTTTGGCCTATCCCTTCAAGACTACTGAGTTTTTGGACGATATCTGCAAGGCGATGGTCGATAAATGTTTGTTCAAGCCGTGGCGCAATAAGTTGTTCCAGCTCCTGTTTTGAAAAGAGGATGGGAAGGTTGTCGGTGATATGCAGTGCAAGGCCAGGAATCAGATTTGCCATTTCATCTGTTCCAACTTTTGCAAAGAGTGTACTTGAACGGAGTCGTTCTTCAACATATTCCCCACAATTGACAAGGGTGTTCTGGTCGTCAGTATTCAGGGTGATGTCAATGGCAATTTGGTCGTGAATGGGATGGCTGGTAAAAATATCCAGAGCATCACTGATAACATTTTTATCAGAAGGCAGGGAACGAACAATATCGGTGTCAATAGTAAGGCGCAGGAAAGCTGTGAGAACAGCGGTAAATATCAGGAGAAAAACGATTGTGAGGAGACGGTAGTTAAACAATTTTTGTTGTGAATGGCAGTCCTGTAAGTTACTAGCAGGGCTTGTTTTAATTGCATATTCCACTGATTAAAGGTAACTATACAGTGAGTACCTGAAAATTGGCATAACATTGAACTTTAATTGAAGTTACAATTAAAGATAATAATCTAACATGTTACAAAAAGAAACGGAAAAGCTGTGCTTTGGCGAATTATGAAGTTTATTGTGAGTCGCCGACTGGTGTATCCATTTTATGGGAGGAGAGTACATATGCGGAATTCCTTTTTGCTTGCCGTGGTGATAAGTTTTCTATGCGGGTTGATTTCATTACCTGTTTCCACAGCAAAAGCAGCGCAGGGTGGTTTACCAAATACCGGAGGAAGTGATGAAATTGTTTTGTTGACTGCACCTGACTTGCCGGATCCTTTAACACAGCAGGCTATTCGTGATGTGTTGTCGAAACTTAATGATGCACAGGTGCGTAATCTGTTGTTACAGGAACTGGATAAACAGGTTGCAGAGCAGGAAAAGAAGTTGGCAGGTGAAGAACAATTATCTGCTGGTGATATTTTATTTGACTGGGCAGGATCGTTTAGTCAGAGTCTTGTTTATACGATAAACGTAGCGCCCAAAATACTTGGGGCTGCCAAAACAACATTTGCAAATTTTAAAGCGCAGCGGATTGGAAGAAGTTTGTGGTATATTCCCGGATCGCTTCTTGCCTGTCTGTTGCTCGGAGTAACGACAGTACTTGTGACGAGTCGGTTGATGAAGGGAGTTCGAAAACAACTGGATGCCTTGCAACCATCAAATCTTTGGATACAGATGGGAATTGTCAGTGCTCGTTTTGCTGTTCAAGGGGTGCATCTTTGTGCGTTTATTCTTGCAGCATTTCTTGGTAATTCTATCCTGAATAACACAGCCCCGGTTGACAGCCTGGTTATTCGTTATGTTCTTGGCATGGTTTGCTGGAGCTGGTTTGCAATTATGTTGGCACGATTCGTTCTCTCGCCATCCCGTCCAGACTTACGATTATGTGCAGTTGGTGATGGGGAAGCACGGTTTTTAACTCGGCGTATTGGAATGATTTTCTGTTGGTCAGCCTTTACGGGTTTGTCGTGGCTACAGCAATTTGATTGGCCGTTTGGTGAGGTTCGCCTGGGGTTCTGGCTCACGACAGTTTTTTACTGTCTTGTGATTTCAACCCTTTGGCAGGGACGGAAAGGAATAACCCAAATGGTTATTGGCAGTGAAGAAATGGGATCTGGATGGTACCGTTTTGCCGAAATGTGGCCTGCCATTGCAATTGTGCTGGTGCTGTTTCAGTGGCTGATAGTGGAGATGATTGTAGCAACTGGAAATATCCAGAAGTTGTCGATGACAGCCATGAACATAACGCTTGCAATCGTAATAGCCCTGCCACTTTTTGAATTAATGGTTCGGGCACTTGTTCGGGCAAGTTGGCCAGGTGACCCCACTCAAGGACAGCAGCTCAAACGTATACACAAGGAAACGCAGGCTGGTCTAATCCATTGCGGACGAGTTTTTTTGGTTGCCGGTGCGGTTGTGGTACTAGGTATGTTGTGGGGACTGGATCTGCGAGATGTTTCCTCACAAACTGCCGGATTACAGTTAGCTGGTGCAATGATGGAAATAATTGTCATTGCCGTGATCGCATATGGTTTGTGGGAGCTGCTAAATGTAATTGCAGACCGGCAAGTCAGTATAGAGCAGGTGATAGTGGGGGGGGAGGCTGACAGTGATGATCAGTCAGATGGCGAAGGAGGAGGAGGTAGTACTCGTCTCGGAACGTTGATGCCTCTTGCCAGAGGTGCAGGCCATACGGTAATTGCTGTAACAGCGGTATTGTTAATCCTTGACCGGCTTGCTATTAATGTAACCCCCCTGCTTGCAGGAGCCGGTATCTTTGGACTTGCAGTCGGTTTTGGTGCTCAGACACTGGTGAAGGATATTTTTTCAGGGGTCTTTTTTCTGATTGATGATGCTTTCCGCAAGGGTGAGTATATCGGTATTGGGGCGGTGAAGGGATGTGTTGAAAAGATATCGATCAGGTCGATGCAACTGCGCCACCATACCGGACAGCTTAATACCGTTCCTTTTGGGGATATTCAGCAACTGACAAATTTTTCGCGTGACTGGGTAACAATGAAATTGTCACTCAGGCTGACCTATGGTACTGATACCAACAAAGTGCGTAAGATGATAAAAAATCTAGGGAAAGAACTACTTAATCATCCGGAGATTGGTCACTTATTTGTCAATCAGCTAAAATCTCAGGGGGTTATGTCAATGGAAGACTCCGCCATGATTATGCGTATTAAGTTTACCACAAAACCCGGTGATCAGTTCACTATTCGTCGTTTTGTGCTGGATTCAATCCGTAAGCTCTTTGAGGCCAATGGTATTAAATTTGCCAGTCGGGAGGTTACTGTCCGTATAGCAG
This sequence comes from Desulfocapsa sp., assembly GCA_029942265.1. Taxonomy (GTDB): domain Bacteria; phylum Desulfobacterota; class Desulfobulbia; order Desulfobulbales; family Desulfocapsaceae; genus Desulfocapsa. The sequence goes on along the minus strand of JAOZTO010000046.1, from coordinate 3,024 downwards.
ATCATGACGCTGAACAGCCTGTGACCATGGCTGAAAAAAATGCTATGGCAGCCGCAGCTCGATCCATTGTTGAACAGGAAGAAAAATAAGTATTCTGGTTGGGTTCAAAACAGGCTCAACCACTAAATTTTAAATGTTTGGAGAGTGTCTCAGGTTCGTTTGATCCTGATTGTGAACAATCCTGATCAAACGAAGATGGGGTGTTGGCCGAATAATTACAGGCTGCTTGTAGGCTATTTTGCCGGTTGTTTAAGGGCAATAGCTAGACTAAAAGGCAGAAAGAATTCACACTGATACGTCGGAAAACTTTCCACCATCTGCATCTGTATCTTTTTGATATCATCATTTGCTCCTGCAACAGCCTCTTTCACCTTTTGAAGATAGGCAATGTTTTCTTCAAAAACTATTGCACTAGAACGTGGATTTCCATGCCCGGGGATAAACCAGTTGTAGTTTTTATATTCTCCTGCCATTTTCTTCAGGCTGCTTTCCCAGCTGTCAAATGTATTGTTGCCAAGGTAAAAATGAGTTCCTGAGTAGAGAAGATCCTGAAGGATTACGGTGTTGAGTTCAGGCAGGGCAAGCACCATGGCGTTCTTGGACTCACTGTCTTTGTACTGAGAGAAAACGAAACTGACGCCACCTATTGTTTCTGTTCCAGCTTTGATGCTTCCAGTAAAGTTGGGAGTTTTAGCAGGTTTCCCCTTCTTTTTGATGATCTTGTCACCATGGGCTTTTACAAAATCGATAACTTCAGGCAGGGCGTAGGTTGGTACATCCTGAAAGGCGATTGAACCCATCCAATGATCCGGATGTTCGTGAGATAGGTAGGCACGATCAATCTTTTTTCCAAGGCTGTCTGCGTAAGCTCTGAACTCCCTAGCAAAGGGTTCTGCTAATTGAAAGTCAACTATAATAAGTTTGTCTGCAAGCTCTATAATTGTGGAAGTATTGGCGGCTGCTTTGAATGGTGCTCTGTAAGTGTGTACCTTGCCAAGACCGCTTCCGCTGTCATACACATATACTACACCTTTCATGGCACTCATTGTTCCGGCATGGGCTGAAACTGCAAAAAACATAATTAACATACTCAATAGTATAGCTTTACACTGTGATTTCATTTTTTTCTCCTGTTTGATGGGACATCATTGTTTTGCTCATCAATGCCATGAGTTCAGGACATTGATGCAGCTCTTCTATAAATAGTGCTACTCGCTCAAGATCGTCATGATCGGGGCGATTTTGTAAATCTGGGTGAAAGTACTGAGGATTGATCCTTCGACCTGTCTTTCCCGGGATTGCCAGATGCTCAAGGGCTTGAAATCCCAGGTGTTCAAAAAGAAGTTCAAGGTAGGTAAGACAGGCATCTGCCTCGTGGGGACCAAGGTGTGCGCCGCCATAGGTTGCGAATGCCATTCCGCATTTAGGACCCGGAGTGATTTTTGTGGGGTTAATAAAAGGGGCACGTAAAAGTTCAACAAGGTGCGGAGAAGGCAGGCTCCAATGAACATGTGATCCTACGCAGAGCAGATCGTAGTCATTGACATCAATAGGGTGAGTTTTCCAGTCAGAACCGATTTTATAATCGGTAACCTGCCACCCATATTGATGCAAAGATTCTATTAGAACCCGTGCAACTTTCTCAGTGTTGCCTGTATTGGATGCGTATAATACCAATGCTGTTTCCATCGTTTTCCTCGGTTTAAATCATAGTATGTGTGGACTATAAGGGAAACGTCAGGGATGTTGAAGGGACTAAACGATTTTTAAATGGTACTTTTTGTTTATCTGTTGTTTGAAATTGTGAGGACTGAGTCCGGTTTCCCGTTTGAAGTAACGGCTGAAATAAGATGGGTCATCAAAGCCTAAAGAGTAGCCAATCTCTGCAGAACTGTTATCTGTGTGGATTAACATGCGTTTAGCTTCCATAACTTTTTCATGCCGGATAAGAGAGCTTGGCGATTTTCCTGATTGTTCTTTAATTTTACTGCGAAGATGTGTTGTACTGACACCGAGCTTTCTGGCGCAGGTCTTAATGTCTATTGTGCAGCTAATATTGGTACAGATCAATTTCTTGAATTCTCTTATAAGAGATGTGGTAGGCGGTTTACTTGCTCCTTTGTTGCATATACGTTGAATGGTAACAAGGAAGATGTGGAAATACGCCTGTAAAACAGATCTTCTGGCAATTTTTTGAGCGTTAAACTCATGGAGCATGGCCGCAAGTAAAGGGTCGAGCAGAGTCTGGTCTTGAGGTGTTAATGCAAATGACGGATTGCTCAGCATATCATAGAAAAATTCTATTTCCCGTGATCCTCCGTCAAGCATGGAGGAAACAAGGAAATCTTCTTTAAATAAAATGATATAGCCTTCAATTTGTTTTGTGGTATCCCAGAAGTGTATCTGAGTTGGAGAGAGAAAATAGAGGCAGGGGGGAGTGTGCGGATGGGGGATGAAATCAATTATATGTTTTCCCGCTCCACCGGTCAGGTACATGAGCTCATAAAAACTATGCCTGTGCGGCGCAAAGTTTTCCTCCAAAACAGGTGTTATTACTGTTAGTGGGTTGTAAATAAATATTTCAAAAAGAGGGCTGTTGCCCTCAGAGATTGGAAAATCATGTGTTGGGAAAGTATCGCTCATGCAGCTTAAAACTTAACCCTCGCACCACCAAGAATTGCATTGACCCCGTCAAAAGATGTTCTGTCTCGCTCCAGCTTGTAGTTTCGGTAGGCTATATAAAATTCAGTTCCCCATGAAGGCATATTCTGTACAGCAGCGATCGCCCATGTGGTTGACTCATCTCCATTTTGATTAAGATCATCCTGCTGAGCGTAATCTACAGAGAAAGAGGTTTTTCCAAAACCAAAGATATTGGCTCTGTAACCACGTTTTGTGAACCAGAATGTGCTACCATCTCGTCCATCATCACTCATCTCTCTAAAAGCACTAGCCACCGTAGCGTTCAGCCCATTCCCCAGAAGAACAGAAGCCGAACCTGAGTATTGATTACTTACATTTTTA
>JAOZTO010000045.1 GCA_029942265.1 Desulfocapsa sp. | reverse complement strand
CTTACTTTTTACCGCTAGATTTCATAAACCCTTCATAGTTAGTCATCACCATTTGAGATTGAACCTGTGAGACTGTATCAATTGCGACACCAACAATAATCAGTAGAGCAGTTCCACCGAAATAAAACGGAAGATTAAACTTAGCAATCAAGATTGTGGGAAGAACACAAACCACACTCAGATAAATTGCTCCTACAACTGTTAATCTCGTAAGTACTTTATCTATAAAATCTGCAGTTTTACGGCCGGGTCGAATACCAGGAACGAACCCACCATTCTTTTTTAAATTTTCAGCGACATCATCGGGTTTAAAAGTTACCGCAGTATAGAAAAAACAGAAGAAGACAATCATAACAACATAGAGTAGGTAGTAATAAAATGATCCTGGCGCCATGGCTGCTGAGATCTTCTGTACCCATTCAACCTGAACAAATCCACCAATAGTTGCAGGAAACATCATAATAGATGATGCAAAGATTGGGGGAATAACACCAGCAATATTTATTTTCAGTGGTAAATGTGAACTCTGCCCACCATAAACTTTTCTTCCGACAACACGTTTGGCATATTGTATAGGGATTCGTCGTTGTGCAGTTTCAAAAAATACAATTACACCAACAACTGCTACCATAAAAGCTATAATGATTGGTACAAAGAATAATGTAATTTCTCCAGCCTTAATCAATTGAAATGAATTTACTAAGGCTGAAGGGCCACGGGCAACAATACCCGCAAAAATAATTAATGAGATACCGTTACCAATTCCCCTTTCAGTCATCTGCTCTCCAAGCCACATAATAAAAGAGGTACCAGCAGTTAGAGTAAGCATTGTCATCAGTATAAATGGTGTACCAGGGTTTAGAACAATTGGTTCTCCCCCAGGGCCTACCATACTTTGTAAGCCAGTGGCAATAAATGTTCCTTGAATTATACTCAATCCAACGGTTCCATAACGTGTATACTGGGTGATTTTTCGTTGTCCAGCAGGCCCCTCTTTTTTAAGTGTTTCTAACTGAGGGATAACAACTGTCAGGAGTTGAATAATAATTGATGCGGAGATATAAGGCATGATGCCCAGAGCAAAAATAGAAAAATTCTCTAAGGCACCACCGGAAAACATATTGAACATACCAAAAAGAGTGTCGGCATTTTTTGCAAAAAATGCTGCAAGTGCTTCTCCATTGATACCTGGTGTTGGAACCTGTACTCCCATTCTATAAACCGCAAGCATAGCAAGCGTAAATAGGATACGTTTTTTTAAGTCAGACGACTTACCAGCATTCTGCAATCCACTCATAATCTAATTTCCATACAGAAGCTGAATTAGCAATGCTTCAAAAAAGTGATAATTAATAATATTGGGTACCTTAACATTTCCATACATGATAAATTAAATGTGTGGAATTTAAGTAGATATTTATTGAGTAATTAACCAATAATTAATGGTAAATTACGATTCAAGAACCTTGCCGCCTACAGCCTCAATTTTTACTTTTGCACCGTTACTTATTTTATCAACTGTAATGGTTAATGGTTTGGTAATGTCTCCATTAGCCAAAATTTTAACAGGTTTACCCTTGTGAGCCATTCCTAATTTAATTAGTGACTCTGAGGTTACCTCAGATACTTCAATGGTTTCAAGTTGAGCAAGAGAAACAATCGAGTAAGAAATCCGATTGATATTCGAGAAGCCACGTTTGGGAAGTCGTCTTTGTAATGGCATCTGTCCACCCTCAAATCCAGGTTTAATTCCTGAACCAGAACGTGATTTAAATCCTTTATGACCACGACCAGCAGTTTTTCCGTGACCACTACCTGGTCCACGACCAAGACGTTTACGTTGTCGGTTGGATCCTTTATTCGGTGATAGATTTCCTAAATTTATCATGTTACGCCTCCTCTATACGGACAAGGTGTGCAACTTTATATAGCATTCCCTGGATTTCTGGGGTGTTTTTTCGAGTTACACGTTTATTCATTTTTGTCAGTCCAAGACCTATGAGAGTTGCGCGAATCTTTTCTGTACTTCCGATCCCGCTCTTGACTAAAGTAAATGTTATTGTACCGGACATTAGACTACCTTTTACTCAATATTAAATAGAAAAAAAGCATAGTGGTATTCTTGGGTATTAATCAACAATTAAAGACTATGCCTATAATTTCCTGTTATGCCTGAATTTCGTCTACACTCTTTCCTCGCATTTCAGCGATTTTCTGAGCAGTGCGTAAACTTTTCAAACCATTTAGCGTGGCCTTGACCATATTATGCGGATTATGAGATCCTAAGCATTTTGTGAGAATATTATGAACACCCACTGCTTCTAATACAGCACGAACAGGACCGCCAGCGATCACACCAGTACCTTCTGATGCAGGCTTAAGTAAAACTTTTCCTGCTCCATATCGCCCTATAACCATATGTGGTATTGATGTTTCAGTAAGAGATACAGCACACATATCTTTTCTGGCTTTTTCAACACCTTTACGAATAGCCTCAGGAACAAGATTTGCTTTTCCTAAGCCATATCCAATTTTCCCTTTACCATCACCAACAACTACAATGGCACTAAAGCTAAATCGTCGTCCGCCTTTTACAACTTTAGCAACACGATTAATAAAAACAATTTTTTCAATAAATTCGTCAGAACTTTCGTTCCTTGAACGTTTAAAATCTGCCAAGGGAAATCCCCCCCTAAATGTATATCGTTAGAATTGAAGCCCACCTTCACGGGCTCCTTCAGATAGTGCCTTTACCCGACCATGATAAATATATCCGCCGCGATCAAAGACTACCTTATTTATACCAGCACTTTTGGCAACTTCAGCAAGTAATAATCCGACTTTTTTTGCCATTCCGGTTTTGTCATCATCAGATTTCTGAAATTCCTTATCAATCGTAGACATTGCCGCAAGTGTTTTACCAACGGTATCATCTATGATTTGAGCATATATGTGCTTATTACTTTTAAAAACTCTCAGACGCGGTTGAACACTGTCTCCAGCGATCTTTTTTCTGATGCGGCGAACTCGCTTTGCCCTGGCTGTAGTTTTTGGATGTGTCTTAGCCATTTTTCCTTACCAATTTTTGAGTAGCAGTTGTTTGATGGAATCGTAAAAAATTCTTATTTACTATCAGAGTTTTTTCCGAGTCTGTTGTTTAAAATAACTGACAAATATAATTATGCTGCTCCAGCCTTACCGACTTTTCGTACTATATGCTCATCTTCGTAGCGAATACCTTTTCCTTTGTATGGTTCGGGTTTTCGAATACTTCTGATTTTAGCACTTGTAAGACCAAGCAGTTCTTTATCAATGGATTCAATAATAATTTTATTATTGCCATCAACAGTAATTTGCGTGCCTTCTGGAATAGGGAATTCAACAGGGTTAGAGTACCCAACATTTAAATTCAGTTTTTTTCCAGAAACATTAACTTTATAACCAACACCTTCGACAATAAGTGTTTTTTTGAACCCTTTGTCTACGCCAACAACCATATTATTAATAAGACTTCTGGTCATTCCACGAAAAGCGTTTGTCCTTTTGCTATTATCTCTGTTCTCAACTAGTATTTTTTGATCGTTCATTGAAACTTTGAGTTCAGGTAAAATGGTACGTTCTAATTTTCCATTTTTATTTGATATAACAATTATCTGTCCTTTGATATCAACTTTGACATCGGATGGGACAGGAATAGGCATTTTTCCAATTCGAGACATAATTAACTCCGTTATTTGCTGGTCTTACCAGACCTCGCAAAGAATCTCACCGCCTACATTACTGGCCCTTGCGGTTTTATCAGTAATAACGCCTTTCGAACTCGAAAGGATGGCAATTCCAAGGCCGTTAAGAACAGTAGGTATTTCTCCTGCTCTTGCATATTTGCGTAACCCTGGTTTACTGATACGTTTAATACCAGAAATAACTGGAATCTGATCAGAACCATATTTAAGGTCAATAGTTAATGTTCCTTGTACTCCAGATTCATTAATTTTATAACCAGTTACATAGCCTTCTTCTTGAAGGACTTTTGCAATATTTGCTTTTGTTTTAGAAGTTGGCATTTCAACAGATTCGAACTTTGCCATTACTCCATTTCTAATCCTGGTCAGCATATCTGCCAGGGGATCGCTCATAGACATAGCGAACTCTCCTTCTAAAAAATTATATTTTGATCCAATGGAACCTAGGGTTACCAGGATGATTTGGTTACACCGGTAACCTGGCCACTGGATGCTAATTTACGAAAACAGATGCGGCACATACCAAATTTACGAATAAATGCCTTTGGACGTCCACATAATGGACATCTATTATACTTTCTTACAGCAAATTTTGGTGTTCTTTTTGCTTTTGCAATGAGAGACTTTTTAGCCAAACCGACCTCCAATTCATTTAATTCAATCCTACATTAATGTACTTAAGTATTTTTTATACTACTAGGGAATGTACAAAAAATTATTTAACAGCCTTAAAGGGCATACCTAAGGTTTTCAATAGACTGAAAGCCTCTTTATTGGTATCTGCAGATGTAACAATACAGATATTTAATCCTTTAATTTTATCGATTTTGTCGTAATCAATTTCAGGGAAAATAATCTGTTCTTTTACGCCCATAGAAAAATTACCACGTCCGTCAAAAGACTTCGGTGAAATACCACGGAAATCTCTTACTCGTGGTAGGGCAATATTAACAAGTTTACTGAAAAATTGATACATAACATCGCCGCGTAGCGTAACTCTACACCCTATAGGCATGCCTTCACGAAGTTTAAAAGTAGCGATGGACTTTTTGGCTCTTGTAACAACAGCTTTTCTTCCTGCTATTCTAGTAAGCTCTTCAACTGCACCATCAATAATCTTGGGATTCTGTACAGCTTCTCCCAGCCCCATATTAAGTATGATTTTCTCAACTTTAGGAATCTGCATAACATTTGTATAGCCAAATTCTTCTTGAAGAGCAGGTTTACATTCCTGGAGATAATAGTCTTTCAACGAACCCATTTGATACTCCTGGCGATTGCCATTTTACCTTTTTCTATTTACTTTCAATGGACTCGCCGCAGCTTTTACAAAAGCGTACTTTTGTTCCATCTTCTAAAAGTTTTCTACCAATGCGTCCAGTTTTAGTACATTCAGGACATATCATCTGCAAGTTAGATACATGGATCGCTGCTTCTCGATTTACTATCTGGCCCGCTTGGTTCATTTCTGTACCTTTGGTATGACGTTTAACCATGTTAATACGTTCTACCAGTGCTTTTTCTTTTTCAGGAAAAATCTTAAGGACTTTACCTACTCTTCCTTTGTCTTTACCTGCTATCACTTCTACCTGGTCATCTTTTTTCAGGTATGTTAGTCCCTTTGCCATTCTCACACCTTTTTGTTCAACCCTAAATTATAGGTCGAATCTTTTAGTACCCAACTTCTGATCTCTGGTCGTAAAGACAAGTTTGCAGAAGTCCCTATGATATTAACATCACGGTTAACATGATACTCATATGCAAATTATTTGCACATAAATATGGATTATAAAACTTCTGGTGCCAGAGAGATAATTTTCATAAATCCCTGGTTACGCAATTCCCTTGCAACTGGTCCAAAAATTCGAGTTCCAATCGGATCACCCGTGGGCGATAAAACAACGGCGGCATTATCATCAAACTTAACCCATGTGTCATCCATACGTTTGCATTCTTTTGCCGTGCGTACAATAACCGCTTTAACAACGTCACCTTTTTTTACTTTTGCGTTGGGTAGAGCTTCTTTAACAGTGGCAACAATTACATCTCCAATGGATGCATATCTTCTTCTAGTACCACCTAGAACTCTAATGCAGAGTACTTTTTTTGCTCCTGAATTATCTGCAACATTCAGAACTGTTTCACTTTGTATCATAGTCTCACCTGATTAATAATCAGTGTATTAAATGTAAATGGAGGCAAACAAAACGCCTTAAACAACAGCTTCTCGGATGATATCTCTTAACCGCCATCTCTTTTTCTTGCTGAGTGGCCGACATTCTTCAATTTTTACGATATCGCCAATATTACAGTTATTTTGCGGATCGTCAGCAAGATATTTAACACTTTTCTTGATGAATTTACCATACAATTTATGACGAACCTTTCTTTCAACATTAACAACTATACTTTTTTCCATTCCGTTACTTACTACAGTACCAGTTCTGGTTTTCTTAATTTTTTTTGTCTCACTCATGATACACACAATTTGAGTTATACTAATTTTTAACTTCTGTTAATTGCAGAATAAAGGTCAATACTATTTAATTCTCATTAAATAATGTATTAATTCGTGCAACATCTTTTCTGAGTTTTTTTAACTTTGAAGTATCTTCCAAAGGTCTGATTTTATGTTGAAAGGTAAGGTTTGAGATTTCTTCTTTCATTTCGATCAGCTTTTTCTGTAAATCTTCAGTTGCCATTGAGCGCAGTTCTGATATTTTCATAGTGTGCTCCTTTTTGTAACAACTTTGGTTTTAAATGGAAGTTTTGCGCCAGCAAGAGTTAATGCCTCGATAGCTAAACTCTCTTCGACACCAGCCAACTCGTAAATAATTTTACCAGGTTTTGTAACTGCTACCCAATATTCTGGACTACCTTTACCTTTACCCATACGAGTTTCCGCAGGCTTTTTGGTAACAGGTTTGTCCGGAAAAACACGAATCCAAACTTGTCCACCACGCTTAATTTTTCTGCTAATGGCAATACGAGCTGCCTCGATCTGTTGTGCAGTAAGCTTACCACTCTCAACAGCTTTTAATGCAAATTCACCAAAAGAAATTGTGGAGCCGCGATATGCTTTTCCTCTACATTTTCCTTTGAAAACTTTTCTATGTTTGACCTTTTTAGGACTTAACATTCTTAAACTCCGCTATTATTTCAGGATCCCAGTGAAAAGTAATACACTATACTTTTGATAAATCAGCAGGTGTATCCTTTGTATTGAGAACTTCACCTTTAAAGATCCATACTTTTATACCAATGATACCGTATGTAGTTTTTGCTTCAGCTAAAGCATAATCGACGTCAGCACGAAGAGTATGAAGAGGAACACGTCCCTCACGAACCCATTCACATCGAGACATTTCTGCACCGCCTAAACGACCGGAACATGAAATTTTAATACCTTTTACGCCGAACCTTAGTGCAGAGTTAACTGACTTTTTCATAGCCCGTCTAAATGCAACTCTACGAACAAGTTGTTGAGCAATATTCTCAGCAACAAGTTGAGCATCAGCTTCTGGCCTGCGAACTTCCTGAATATCTATAACAGCTTTACGCTGAATAAGTTTTTCAAGTTCCTTTTTGAGGAGTTCGATCTCTGCACCTTTCTTACCAATAATAATTCCAGGACGAGCGGTGAAAAGTTTAACACGAACCTTTTCACCTGTACGCTCAAGAATAATTTTAGAAAGAGCAGCGTGCTGAAGACGTTTCTTAAGAAACTTTCTGATCTTTTGATCTTCTATGAGATTTGCTGCATAATCTTTGTTGGCATACCAAACAGAATCCCATGTCCGTGTAATACCAAGTCTGAACCCAAGTGGGTTAACTTTCTGCCCCAAAATAATCCTCCAGCAATACGCTTAATCTGTATAAAGAAAAAAATTGTGATTCATACCCATTACTGCCGATAAAGTAAAGTACTAATTTTCATCGAGCACTACTGTAATATGACTTGTACGTTTAATTATTGACGTAGCACGCCCCATAGCACGAGGTCTAATCCTTTTAAATGAAGGGCCGCCATCAATAAAAACAGTTTTAATAAAAAGATTGTCAACATCGATTTGATCATCCTGAGTGGCATTTGCCACTGCAGATTCGATGACTTTACGTAAAATTGACGCACCTTTTTTTGGCATGAATCGGAGAGTGGTGATTGCTTTATCAACCCCCATCCCACGAACCACGTCAGCAACGAGTCTGGCTTTCTGTGGAGAGATCCTAATACGTCTCCCTACGGCGCGAGCTTCCATAGTGTAACTCCTAGTAAATCTTAATTAAGACCTGCCTTTACGATCAGAGGCATGTCCATAAAAAGTTCTGGTGGGTGAAAATTCACCAAGTTTATGTCCAACCATATTCTCTGACACAAAGACTGGTATAAATTTTCTGCCGTTATGTACTGCAAAGGTTAGTCCAACCATCTCAGGGGAGATATCTGAACGCCTTGACCAGGTTTTAATAACCTTGCGTGATCCACTTTCGATTGCAGAGTCTATTTTTCTCTGTAAATGATCATCGATAAAAGGTCCTTTTTTGACCGAACGAGCCATAGTTTTTTCCTCTTAATTAACGTCTCTTCTTGACAATATACTTGTCAGAAGTGGTATTCCTTCTGGTTTTATACCCTTTAGTTGGATACCCCCATGGAGTACATGGATGTCTACCACCGGAACTCTTACCTTCACCACCACCCATAGGATGATCGACAGGATTCATGGCAACACCTCGTACATGTGGACGTTTTCCCATCCATCGTGTTCGACCTGCTTTACCAAGTTTTTGACTTTCATGTTCATGATTTCCAACTTTTCCGATGCAGGCCCTGCAAAGTTTATGAAACTTACGAACCTCGCCAGATGGTAACCTTACAAGAACATATGTTCCTTCTTTGGCCATCAATTGTGCAGAAACACCAGCACTACGAACAAGCTGTCCACCTTTTCCAATTTTCATCTCGATATTATGAATAATTGTACCAAGCGGAATATTCATCATTGGAAGGCAATTACCGGGTTTAATATCTACTGATTCACCGGCTATAACCTGATCTCCTACTGTAATTCCAGAAGGAGCAAGGATATATGTCTTCTGTCCATCAATGTATGATAACAGTGCAATGTTAGCAGATCTGTTTGGGTCATACTCTATTGAAATAACTTTTGCGGATATATCGATTTTATTTCGTTTAAAATCAATTATACGATATTTACGTTTATGCCCTCCACCAATGTGGCGAGAGGTAATACGTCCATAGTTGTTACGACCACCAGTTTTTGATAAACTTGTCAATAAACTTTTTTCAGGGCCGTTTTTAGACAGCTCTGGATTCTTAATCGACACATGATGTCGTTTACCTGGTGAAGTTGGTTTGTATGTCTTAATTGTCATAATTATCTAATCGCTCCATCAAAGCTATGTTGGATTGATAGCTATTTTAAATTCGGTAAGCTGAGATTCTATTAAATATGCTGATTTACAGCTCATCTGCAAAATTAATTTCACCCTCAGACAAGGTAACGTATGCTTTTTTCCAGTCGTTGGTGAAACCTGTATGGCTTCCTACACGTTTCTGTTTACCATGCATATTCGTGGTGTGAACATGTTTGACTTTAACGTCAAACATTTTTTCTACTGCCTTTTTTATTTCGATCTTGTTTGCATTGGGGTCTACCTTGAAAACAACTTTTCCGTCGATCTCAAGCAGTAGATTGGCCTTTTCAGTAAGGCATGGTCCCCGTAAAATTCTATGATCACTTTTCATGGTGTCAACCTCTTTTCCAGACTCTCGACAGCTGGTTTGACCAACATCAATTTTTTGTGCAACAAAACATCATAAACGTTTAAACCATCTACCGGAAGAACTTTAAATCCATTGGCATTTCTTGATGATTTATTGACTGTTTCATTATTGCTTTCAGTAATAACAAGACAATTTTCAAAATCAAAACCCTTCATGATATTAACAAAATCTTTGGTTTTGATAGCGTCCATGGTGAAAGAATCAATTACTACAAGATTTCCTTCTTGTAGTCTTGCACTCATTGCCATGGCCAGAGCCTGCTTCTTTACTTTTCTATTGAGTTTAAAACTATAATCACGTGGTTTGGGACCAAAGGTTACACCACCACCTCTCCAGATTGGGGAATTATTAGTACCAGCACGAGCACGCCCAGTTCCTTTCTGACGCCAAGGTTTGGCACCACCACCACGAACTTCTCTTCGCGTTTTGGTACTGGCATTACCCGATCGTTTTGAAGCACGCTGCATTCGAACAACATCATGAAGCAAATGCTCCTTGACGGTCAAGTCGAATACATCAGCACTAAGCTCAATCTCACCAACTTTTTCATTGTTGGTATTTACTATATCTACGGTGGACATTATTTACTCCTTGAACCGATAAATCTCTCGGCTGATTACTTCCTGAAAAGTTTCAGAAGACCCTGTTTTGCACCTGGTACTGGTCCTTTAACCAAAATGATATTTTCATCCTCTCGAATATCAACCACAAGTACATTCTTTCTCAAAACAGTATCAGTACCCATACGACCTGGAAGTGGTTTGCCTTTCAAGACCCTAGCTGGAGTAGCACTCATTCCAATAGATCCAGGTTTTCTGTGAAATTTAGATCCATGACCGCTAGGTCCGCCACTATATCCATGACGTTTCATAACGCCCTGAAATCCCTTTCCTTGTGAAACACCTTGTACATCAATGATGTCTCCTGATTTAAACAACTCACCAAGAGTGATGTCTTGTCCAGTTTGGTACTCTTCAGGATTTTGAATTCTAAATTCACGTATATTATAGAATCCCTCAGATTCAGATTTGTCAAAATGACCTTTGAGGGGTTTGTTTACTCGCTGTCCCTTTTTTTTGCCAAATCCTACCTGAATAGCATTATATCCATCTCTGCTATTGGATTTGACCTGTAATATCTTACAGGGACCAGCTTCTATAACTGTCACGGGAATTACAGCACCCATTTCGTTATATACACGAGTCATTCCGATTTTTTTTCCTAATAAGCCTATTGTCTTCGGCATAATTTTACCTATACATCTTCAAAGAAAGCGATGACTCGCTATTATGGTAATTTAATCTCAACATCAACACCAGCTGACAACTCAAGTTTCATCAGCATATCAATTGTCTGCTGTGTTGGCTCAAGTATATCAATCAAGCGACGATGAGTTCTCATTTCAAACTGCTCACGAGATTTTTTATCAACGTGAGGTGATCGTAAAACACAAAACTTGTTTATAGAAGTTGGAAGCGGAATTGGTCCAGCAACAGCAGCCCCAGTTCTTCTTGCAGTTTCTACTATTTCATGAGTCGAGAGATCAAGCAGTTTATGATCATATGCCTTAAGGCGGATACGAATTTTGTCTGTAGATATCATATATCCTTCCTTCCTTATTCGATTATTTCACTAACTACGCCGGCACCAACGGTTCTGCCACCTTCACGG
>JAOZTO010000044.1 GCA_029942265.1 Desulfocapsa sp. | reverse complement strand
TTCATATGTGAACAAGCCGGATCAAACGAACCTGGGGTGCTAGCCGAATATTTACTAAAAAAGCAATTATCAGGAGAACAGTATTATGAGTGAAGTGATTATAGAATTGACAGATAAGATGGAAAAAAGTGTTGAAACTTTTAAAAATGAACTATCAAAGGTACGTACAGGTCGTGCTTCCATATCACTTCTTGATGGTATTTCTGTGGATGCATACGGAAGTCCCATGCCCATGAATCAGGTTGCGACCATGACTATTCCAGAAAGTCGAATGATTGCTATCCAACCCTGGGATCCACAAATGGTTCCAGCCATCGAAAAAGCCATTATGGCTTCCAACCTTGGTTTAACTCCTGCAAACGATGGCAAAGTTATTCGCCTCACTATTCCCCAGCTTACAGAAGAACGAAGAAAGGAACTGGTTAAGCAGGTTCGAAAAGTTGCTGAAGAGTTCCGGGTAGCTATACGAAATATTCGCCGTGAAGCTATTGATACCCTCAAACAACAGAAAAAGGATAAAGAAATTTCTGAGGATGATCTGTTTAAGCTACAAGATGATGCCCAGAAAGAAACGGATACCTATGTGAAGCAAATTGATGTTGTAACAGAGCATAAAGAAAAAGAAATGATGGAAGTCTAATTGACGTCTATGTAGCTTTCCTATGCTTTGAATAAGCGTTTTTATGACGCCATCAACACCTTCGTGAATTGTAATATCATGCCTGTACCACAATCCCTTGATCCTGCGTATATTCCCCGTCATGTTGCCATTATTATGGATGGCAACGGCCGATGGGCTAAATCCCACAATAAGCCACGTTTATTTGGCCATAAAGCTGGTGTCGATTCTGTTCAGAAAATAGTCGAATGTGCTGGAGAATTTGGAATTGAAGTTCTTACTCTTTATGCGTTCTCAACAGAAAACTGGAAAAGACCAGTAGATGAAGTGGGTGGTCTAATGGGGTTGTTGAAAAATTACTTGCAGGCAGAGCTTTCCAAGATGTTGAATAATAATATTAGGCTTATTTGTATTGGAAATATTAAAAAACTCCCCCAAGATGTTCGAGACGTTCTTGAAAACACGATAAAAGAGACTGCTGCTAACGATAAGCTGATATTAAATCTTGCTCTTAGTTACGGAGGACGTGCGGAGCTTATACGTGGTATTAAAAGTATTGCCGATAAAGTTCGCTCTGGTACATTAAAAAGTTCTGAAATTGATGAGGGGTGCATTGATCGTCATCTCTACACCGCCGATATACCCGACCCAGATCTCCTAATTCGCACTGGAGGAGAAGCAAGACTATCTAATTTTCTTTTATGGCAGGCATCGTATGCAGAAATATATTTTACTGATACAATGTGGCCAGAATTTCGTGAGAAAGCATTTGTTGATGCCATTATAGAATACCAGAGCCGTGAACGTCGTTTTGGCCAAACCAGTGCTCAACTTATTAAGGGATAATCTATGAACAGAGTGATTCCAGGTCTTGCCCTTGCATTTTGCTGGTTACTGTTGCTCCTAAAAGGATCTGTTGTCATTTTTGCTCTAGTTCTGTTTGCAGGAATGTTTATTGCTGCATACGAATATGGGAAAATGACTTTATCCAGTGTCTCTCTTGTTGAGCCTATATTTCTTGCCATCATCTTGACTCTACCTGTTCTAAGTACTTTTTTCATCCCCGTACTTGGTCTTAATGGTGGTTTGACACTTGCTTTTCTACTCCTTTCTTTTTGGACACTTACTACCTATAAACAGAGTACTGAAAGCTTGGCTTTTTTTAGCAAATGCTGTCTAGGGCTCCTCTGGGTTGGATTTTTCGGATCTCATCTCTTGCTGTTACGGCAGCTACCTGATGGAAATATCTGGATTCTTATTCTCACAGGTATTACAGCTGGGTCAGACTCTGGTGCCTACTATTCAGGACGTGCTTTTGGAAAACATAAGCTCAGTCCGTTGATTAGCCCCAATAAAACTATTGAAGGCGCTCTTGGTGGGATTATCACTGGAATAGTTGTAGCTTTTCTGTTGGCGTTAATTCTTCTGGAAACTGTTCCATGGATTTTTGTCCTTATTGCTGCAATTTGTCTTGCTATTGTTGGGATATGTGGTGATCTTGTTGAATCTGTGATCAAACGGGCAACAGGCACTAAGGATTCTGGGACAATTCTTGGTGGTCATGGGGGAATACTTGATCGTGCTGATTCTATTCTTTTGGCTGCCCCTGTTCTTTATTATCTTTTGTTAATTTTTACATAACTAACGCAGTAAACCGCAAGTAAGTGCCATGTGGGTATTTATAACATTTTGATATAACAATAAAATGCATATTTCTAGTTTTTTATTACAGTTTTAAAGTCGTAAGGCACTAATATGAAATCACTCTCCCTCATAGGATCGACAGGATCTGTTGGCTGTAATGTCCTTGATGTCATACGTAGTTTTTCTGATAAGTACAGAATAGTCGGTCTTGCTGCTGGGAATAATATATCTAAACTTCATGACCAAATTCTGGAATTTGATCCTGAAGTAGTATCTGTTGCAAGCAAAAAGGGAGCTGAACAACTTCGAAATGAACTTCCTATACGCTATAGAGACCGAGTTCGATATGGAGTTGAAGGAAGTCAGGAAGTCGCCTCCGTAGCTGCAGCAGACATGACAATTTCTGCGATTGTTGGTGCTGCCGGCCTCCTTCCCACACTTGCTGCCATAGATGCAGGTAAGGATATTGGTCTTGCCAACAAAGAAACTCTTGTTATGGCTGGAAAGCTTGTTATGGATAGCTGTAAAGAAAACGAAGTGAAATTGCTTCCGATTGATTCTGAACATAGCGCTATCTTTCAGGCACTTGATGCAGGTCATCCAGCTGATGTTTCAAAGATTATTCTTACTGCATCGGGCGGCCCCTTTAGAGAGAAAACTATCCAAGAGTTAAAGAAAGTTACCCCTGCTCAAGCTCTTGCACATCCTAATTGGGACATGGGAAAGAAAATTTCCATTGATTCAGCATCACTTATGAATAAGGGGCTTGAGGTTATTGAAGCCAAATGGCTCTTTAATGTTTCCGCAGAAGAAATTCAGGTTGTGGTGCATCCACAATCCATCGTTCACTCACTTGTTGAGTTTCATGATGGATCAGTTATTGCCCAGTTAGGTATTCCTGATATGCGTATTCCTATTGCGTATGCCCTTTCATATCCGCGACGACTGTCTTTGTCATTGCCAGGACTTAATCTTGCTCAATGTTCTGATTTAAGTTTCTATGAGCCGGATTATGAAAAATTCCCTGCGTTATCGCTTGCTTTTAAAGCTCTTCGGAAAAGAGGCGTTCTTCCTGCTGTATTAAATGCGGCCAATGAAGTTGCAGTTGATGCATTTCTTGATAAAAAAATTCCTTTTCTTGATATTGCAGCGATTGTGGCTACTGTTATGGAGCGGGTGCAGGATGGATCCGAAGAGAACCTCGATGATATCATGGCAGCCGACAAGCAGGCACGTAAAGTGACCGAGATGCTGATACACAAAGGCTGAACAGTTATGATTTGTTTTTATCATGGTTGATGGCTAACGCCATCACGTTTACCAATATATACACTTTCAGAGGCTATATGAATACTGTTGTTTCGTTTATTGTTTGTTTGGGAATTCTTATTTTTGTACATGAATTAGGACATTTCTTATTTGCTAAACTCTTTAAAGTAAGAGTTCTAAAATTTTCTCTCGGATTTGGTCCTAAAATAATAAGTAAAACTGTTGGGGAGACTGAGTATCAACTCAGCGCATTGCCACTTGGTGGATATGTGAAAATGTTTGGGGAAAACCCTGATGAACAGGAAGATGCCAGTAATAGTGAAAAACAGGCTTCATTTGCTCACAAGACAGTGTGGCAACGTTTTTTAATTGTTTTGGCTGGGCCTGTTTTTAACCTGCTTTTTAGTCTTCTTCTTTTCTTTTTTGTATTCCTTGTTGTTGGCCTTCCGGATAGTCGTGATACCACCAAAATTGGTCAGGTAACGATTGATTCCCCAGCGGGTATTGCTGGTGTTCAGGTAGATGATGTAATTCTTAATATTGACGGGTATCCCACGAATGAATGGATGGACGTATTAAATATAGTAAAAGATTCTCAAGGGAAAGAACTTAGTTTTCTGGTTGCCCGTGGCAATACAGATATCACCTTAATGGTGAAGCCATCCATACAGACAGTAAAAAATATTTTCGGAGAAGCAGTTGGTGAACGGTTTATGATCGGAATCGTCAAAGCCGATGAGCTTTTTTACACACCAACTGGTCTTGTAGGTGCCTTTAGCGCAGCCTGTTCACAAACATGGATGTATATAAGCCTTACGGTGCTTGGATTTGTGAAGTTGATTCAACAGGTTGTTCCTGTTTCAGATCTTGGTGGCCCCATATTGATTGCTCAAATTGCTGGAAAACAGATGCAGGCAGGGTGGATTAATTTTCTTTTCTTTATGGGACTGCTTAGTGTTAATCTTGGTATTCTGAACTTATTGCCTATCCCTGTCCTAGACGGTGGGCATCTGATGTTTTTGAGTATCGAGGCGATTCGTCGTAAGCCAATGGGTGAGAAAATGCAGATTTTTGCTCAACAGGTTGGGATTGCCTTTTTAGGTGTTGCCATGATATTTGTGTTTTATAATGATATCGCAAGGATTTTTGGGTCGTGAACAGTGATCACCCGTTGATTGTAGCGGTAGATACGGCTACATCTTGTAGCTCTGTTGCCTTAACCAGGGGGAATTTGCAACAGGGAGAACTGCTTGCATCATTGAAATTAAATAGTAAACTGACTCACTCTAGGCGTCTACTTACTGCTATCGATTGGTTACTCAGTGAAAATAATATTATTTTTTCTGATATTGATGCAGTTGCAGTGGGATTAGGACCTGGGTCGTTTACTGGACTTCGTATTGCCATGGCAACTGTCAAGGGGCTTGCAACAGCCATGAATGTGCCGCTACTTGGCGTGTCCACGCTCGATGGCCTAGCAGCAAATTGTTCTGGAACATTGCCTCTGTGTGCGTTGATTGATGCCAGAAAACAAGAAGTGTATCGAAGATGGTATCAACGTGATGATCGTGGGGTTTATCGACCTGATGGAAAAATTGCAGCCTTAAGTTCAGGGGAACTTATTCAGGAGTTGGCTCATCCAACGCTACTAGTTGGTGATGGAATGTTTGCTTTTGGAGAGCAATTACAGGAAGGCTTCGGAGAGCATATTGTTACTGCGCCACGATCTTTACACTACCCATCAGCTACGGCAATTGGTTTCCTGTGTTGTGAACGTCTTGAGGAAAATGATATTATGGATCTTGATTCTGCTGTGCCTTTATATGTCAGGGCATCCGATGCAGAACTCAATCTGGTAAAAAAAAGTTAATACAATGATATTACGAAGACAAACCAGAAAAGTATATGTTGGTCATGTGCCCATTGGTGGTGATAGTCCAATAGCAGTACAGTCTATGACCAATACAGATACCAGGGATGTTGAAAAAACTGTTGCCCAGATTGAACAGTTGCAAGATGCAGGATGTGAAATAGTTCGTGTGGCTGTGCTCGATCAGGATGCTGCAATTGCAATTCGTTCTATCAGAGAAAAGATTACCATTCCACTCGTTGCAGATATTCATTTTGATCACAGGTTAGCAGTTTCCGCCATGGACAACGGTGCCCAGGGAATTCGGATAAATCCTGGAAACCTTGGTGGCCCCGAAAAGTTGGCCAATGTGGTTGCGGCTGCAAAATCACATAAGGTGCCTATTCGTGTTGGTGTTAATTCCGGTTCCATAGAAAAGGATCTGCTCAAGGAATTTGGGTACCCCACAGCTGATCACCCGGATGCCCTGATTGAGAGTGCAATGCGTAATGTCCGTTTGCTCGAAACGCAGGGTTTTGAAGACATTAAAGTATCTATCAAATCATCCGACACCCTTACTGCTATTAATGGATATAGAAAGTTATCAAAACTTACAGATTATCCTTTGCACCTCGGAGTGACAGAAGCAGGTGGCCTTATCGCAGGTACTGTCAAATCAAGTGTTGCACTTGGTATTCTTCTATATGAAGGTATTGGAGATACATTCCGTATTTCACTTACCCGTGATCCGGTTGAAGAAATTCGGGTCTGCTTTGAATTACTCAGATCACTAAAGATTAGAGAACGAGGGCCGGAATTGATATCCTGTCCGACCTGTGGCAGAACACAGATAGATTTGTTCTCCATAGCCGAAGAGGTTGAACGATACGTCCAAAAGATGAAAACACCCATTAAAGTGGCGGTTATGGGATGTGTCGTAAATGGCCCGGGTGAGGCAAAGGAAGCTGATATTGGCCTTGCTGGTGGCAATGGAGTTGGTATTATATTCAAAAAAGGTGTGTTGTATAAAAAGGTTAAAGAAGACGAGTTGCTTGATGCTTTTTTAGCAGAGCTAAAAATAATAGAAGGTTTAGAAAAATGAGATTTTCACAATCGTTAATTCCCACATTGAAAGAAACCCCTGCTGAAGCTGAAGTTGCAAGTCATCGCCTGTTATTACGGGCAGGGTATATCCGAAAACTTACAGCCGGGATCTACACATATTTGCCACTTGGTTTGGCAGCTGTTCGAAAAGTTGAAAAAATTGTTCGTGAAGAGATGGCTATGGCAGGTGCTCAGGAGCTGCTTATGCCGATGGTTCAACCTGCTGATCTCTGGCACGAAACCGGAAGGTATCAAAAATATGGGCCAGAACTACTTCGATTTGTTGATCGTCATAATCGTGAATCCTGTTTAGGCCCAACGCATGAAGAAGTGATCACCGATATTGTTCGTCGTGAAATCAGATCGTATCGTGATCTCCCTCAAAATCTATATCAGATTCAAACAAAATTTCGTGATGAAATCAGACCTAGGTTTGGTTTGATGCGCGGGCGTGAGTTTATCATGAAGGA
This sequence comes from Desulfocapsa sp., assembly GCA_029942265.1. Taxonomy (GTDB): domain Bacteria; phylum Desulfobacterota; class Desulfobulbia; order Desulfobulbales; family Desulfocapsaceae; genus Desulfocapsa. The sequence goes on along the minus strand of JAOZTO010000044.1, from coordinate 4,296 downwards.
TGGATACTCCTTTGATGTGGATGACGAAGCCGCAAACAAATCATATCAACAGATGTTTGATGCATATAATCGAATTTTTAAGCGATGCGGTTTAGAGTATCGGCCTGTTGAAGCAGATTCCGGATCCATCGGCGGAAGTTTTTCCCATGAATTTATGGTTCTTGCTGATACGGGTGAAGATACTTTAGTGATCTGTTCCGCTTGTGATTATGCGGCAAATAGTGAAAAGGCTGAGATTGCAGCACCTCAAGCAGACGAATGCCCGATGCTTGACCTTGAGAAGGTAGAAACACCCGGGAAACGTAAGGTTTCTGTTGTGTGTGAATTTATGGAAATTGCTCCCCATGAACTTGTAAAGACAATGGTGTATGAAGCTGATGGCATTCCCGTGGCAGTTCTTGTGCGTGGCGACCGAGAAGTACAGGAGGTAAAGCTTAAAAATCTTTTGGGTGCTGCAGATGTTGCAATGCTTGAAGATAAAGCTGTTTTTGATGCAACAGGTGTACCCACCGGTTATCTTGGGCCAGTTGGCATTAAAATTAAATTGCTTGTTGATAATGAAGTTGCTGCAATGCGTAATTTTGTAACAGGAGGCAACGAAAAAAACTATCATCTCAAAAACGTGAATATGGGACGTGATTTCGAGGCTGAGGCAATTGCTGATTTGCGTCAGATAACAGATCAGGATCCCTGTCCTGCCTGTGGCGCTAAACTTGGTATGAAAAAGGGGCTAGAGGTTGGTCATATATTTAAACTTGGAACCGGTTATTCAACAGTAATGAATGCGGTCTTTCAAGATCAGGATGGGAAAGACAAACCGGTAGTTATGGGCTGTTACGGAGTAGGTGTTAGCCGAATTGTTGCAGCAGCCATTGAACAGAACCATGATGAAAACGGTATGATTTTCCCCATGTCTCTTGCGCCCATGCAGGTTATCATACTTAACCTTGGCCTAAAAGATGCAGCGATCACTGAAACAGCAGAAGCGCTTTACCTTGAGTTACAGAAATATGGCGTTGATGTACTTCTTGATGATCGTGATGAAAGGCCAGGATCAAAATTTAAAGATGCTGATCTTCTCGGTATTCCCCTGCGCATAACTGTGGGTAAACGTTTCACAAAAGATGGTGTTGTGGAAATCCGCCAACGTAAGGACGGCAGTGTTGAAGAGCTAGAGCCGCAACAGGTGACACACCGTATCCTTGAAATTATACGCATTGCAATGAATAATGACTAAAGAACTTACAGCTATGGTGAACCCTGAAGGATTAAAGATCTTGGCCAGAAGTTACCTCAACGGGGTTGATTTAAGTCCCATTGACAAGGCGTGGGATTTTGCTGTTTCTGTCCATACCGATAAACAACATTTTTCTGGTGCTCCCTATCTCGAACATGTACTGCACGTTGCTTCCACACTTGCATCCATGTCCTTGGATCTTGATACAATCGTTGCTGGACTGCTCCATGGTGTATTAAAAGAAGATGTGGAACTTTCCAAGCTCCGCAATGAATTTGGTGATGGTGTAGCCTGTATAGTAAATGGCTGTACTCGTATTGATAAAGTTCACTACAATTCTAAATTGACCCATCAGGCAGAGAATGTCAGGAAAATGCTTCTGGCTATTGCAGCTGACATCAGAGTACTGCTTGTGAAGCTGGCAGATAGGCTTCAGGATATGTGTCTTCTGGACACCGTTGCACCTGAAGATCAGCTGGAAATTTCCCGTGAAACCATGGATCTGTATGCTCCCCTTGCATCACGCCTTGGTATTGACTGGCTGAAAAGAGAACTGGAAGATCTTTCATTCCAGTATCTCTATCCTGTGGAGCATGATGAACTTGTTTCGAAGCTCGAAAATTCCCTTGAAGAACGACAGAATTATGTGGAAGAAGTCATATCTATTTTTCATAGTAAACTTTCTTCTGCTCATATCAAACCCACTCGTATTATTGGTAGACCGAAGCACTTATATTCAATCCATAAAAAACTTATTGCTCAACAGATACCGTTGGAGCAGGTTTATGATAAGGTCGCTTTTCGTATTATTGTCAATAATGTTAGAGAGTGCTATGAGGCACTTGGTATTATCCATGCCAACTGGACACCAGTTTCAGGACGAATAAAGGATTTTATTTCTGTCCCTAAGGCAAATAATTATCAATCCATGCATACCACCGTTATTGGTCCTCGGGGGCATTTTATAGAGATTCAGATCCGTACTGAAGAAATGGATCGTATTGCTCAAGAAGGTGTTGCGGCGCATTGGGCTTACAAAGAAGGACAACGAGCCTCTGATAATGATACCAGGTTGTTCAAGGAATTGAAAAGCCTTGTTAAAACCTTGCAGGAGGTAGAGGACCCGGGCGAATTTTTGGAAACAGTCCACGGTGAACTTGATGCTCCTGAAGTATATGCTTTAACTCCAACGGGTGAAGTGAAAGAGTTACCAAGCAATTCCAGCCCCATTGATTTTGCTTATGCAATCCATACTGAAGTCGGTGATCATTGTGTGGGGGCAAAGGTAAACGGTAAACTCGTTCCTTTGAAATATGCGATACAGAATGGTGATATTCTTGAGATTGTAACATCGAAAAGCCAGCGACCTCGACGCGGCTGGCTTGAATTGGTTAAAACCAGTAGAGCTCGTTCCCGTATACGCTCATGGTTGCGAAAAGAGGATAGGGAAAAAGCCCTGAATCTTGGTCGGGAAATATGCGAAAAAGAGTTGAAGCACTATCAGACTACCTTGAAGAAAATGGTCAAGAGTGGTCATGTGAAACATCTCTTGAAGGATTTGCGCTGTAATTCTCTTGAGGATATGCTGGCTAAAGTGGGCAATGGTATGATTACTATACCACATCTTGTTCGCACTCTTCAGCCTCCGGAAATTCGCCAAGAGGAAGCAAACCAGTTAGTCGATGTTGAGGAAGCTGCTGCTATCAGGCAGTCTGTATCGGATGGTACTCGGAAAAAACTGGCTTCAGGTTCTGCTATTAGTATCGATGGCGTTGATGATATGATGGTTAAAATCAGCCGCTGTTGCAATCCGGTTCCTGGTGATCAGGTTATGGGCTTTATCACAAGTGGACGTGGTATATCTGTGCATAAAGCGAAGTGTGCAAATCTGCTGGCTACAGATCCGCAACGCTGGGTACATGTGGAGTGGTCGACTTCTCAGGAAACTGGATATAGGGTTGAACTTCAGGTCAGTGCCGAAAATGCAAAAGGTATTTTTGCGGCAATCAGCACCACAATTAACAGCTATGACGCTGAGATAATAGAAATTACAGCACGAACAACACCTGCTGGTACAGCTGATTTTCATATCGTTGTCGAAGTAGAAGACCTTGGACATTTGCAAAAAGTTCTCCAACATTTACGTCAAATGGAACAGGTGATTACAGCCAGGAGAACTTGATAAAAGGAACCAATAAAAAATTATCGGGAGGGAAGAGTATGAAAGAGAATGTTACTGCAATGTATGCCAGGAAGAATTTTGGGCGGTTATTAGATAAAACGGCTCTTCTTGGTGATACATACATTATCGAGCGATCTGGACGTCCTATGGCAGCACTGGTTTCCGTTGATACTCTTCAGGAAACGCAGGCTGATACTATGGAAATGCAAAAAAATCTCGAGAAGCTGATAAAAAAAATTAAAGGGTCAAAATCAAAAAAACTTGAGAAGGCCATTGCTGATGCCAGAGAATCGGCGAATAAACTTCTTTTGTAGTTTATACTTAGCCATCTAAAGCTTGACCTTTTAACGAGTTTATCAGATGTTACAGTGTCAAATTTGCGGTAATGATATTGATTCCCGAAGCACCTGTTGTCCATTTTGCGGAAGTGAGCAGAACGTAGATAAACAACAAGAAAAAAAGGGAAAAATAGAATTTCGTCAGAAAAATATTAACCTTGAAGCAGGTCTTCCCACAGTGGGACAAGCTCTTTCCAGACTTCAGCGAGAACTGACAACAGCTCGTTTTGAGCAGGTTAGACTTCTAACACTCATCCACGGGTATGGCTCTACTGGTAAAGGCGGGGTGATTCGTGTAGAATGCCGAAGAACTCTGGAATATCTTCTTGCTAAAGGTGAAATTTCGGAATTGATCTTTGGTGAGAATTTCACTCGCCGCCACGGGGCTGTTAAAAATCTTCTGATGCGTTTTCCAGCCCTTACCCGACACCCTCACCTAAATAATGCGAATAAGGGGATCAGTCTCGTACTTTTATAAGTGATGAAAAGTTTTACGACGCAATCAGTAAACATTCGGGTTCGGTTCAAAAATAGGCTAA
>JAOZTO010000043.1 GCA_029942265.1 Desulfocapsa sp. | reverse complement strand
AAAATTAACGGTGGGACTGATCATCCATAAGAATGCACCGCCAAAGGCTGCAATCGAAACAACGATGTCGCGAAGCATATAATACAAACCAAACACTGCGGCCTTACGTTCTTCGGGAGCAAGATCCATAATAAGAGCTTTTCTGGTTGGCTCGCCAAATTCTTTTAATCCTCTTAGTATGAAGGCAGGCACCAGCACAGCAAAAGACTGACTGAAGAGCAGAGCCAGGGGAAAGAGAGTGAAAAAGCCAAATGTAATCAAAACAAAGATTTTTTTACCGCCTTTGTCGGCCATATAGGCGACCGGGATATACACCAGTAGAGCGGTGAACATCTCAATGGACGTCAAAACACCAAACTGAATAGCCGAAATAGGATGAGCAATGGTTTTCATGCACCAGATAACAACGAAGGCATAGGGAATCTGTTCACAATAGCGAATCAGGATATCAGACACAAGTAAGCGTTTTAGGTCCGGCGACATATGATGCAGAAGTTTGAGCGGGTTTTTCTCGGCAGCCAGCCGGTCTCTTTTTTTGTCTGCTTCAGTTGGTGTGTCTTCAATAAAACGCTGCTGAATAACTGTTGCAACGGCAGCAAGAAGCAGAGCCACAACAAAAGCTGCCCGAACCCCATCTTTTTCACCCCATATTCCAATACAAACTCCGCCTAGAAGCGGCCCTAAAGCCATTGGGATACGACGCACGAGGGCGAGCATGGAAACGCCCATGGTGCGTTTTTCCATGGGAAGTACTTCTGTGACAAGTTTCATGGTTGCAGGCAGAGAGATTGCACTCCATGAAAGAAAAAAGACTGCACCGATGATCACCGCCTGCCAGGCGGGAATCAGGATAACTATAGAAAACCCGAACATGGCTGCACAGTTGCAGAACAGTAATGCCCGTTTAGTGCCAAAACGATCTGATAGATAGCCACCAAGAAAGGAATAAACAGCCGAAAGAAAATTATCAAGACCGTTTAAAAGACCGATGGTTAAGGCACTTCCCCCGATAGCCATCAGGTAAATCGGTAAAAAACGCTCCGCCATGCGCTCGCCAAGCAAAATAAGCGCAACCATGGCAAGAATACCAAGGGTGGAGCGTTTCAGAGCCAGAAAATCAGCAATACTGCGAACACGATTTTTAGAGAGTGTGGTCATAATCCAATACAAATACAAAAATCATATATAGGTGGTAAGGATGTATTAAGGTAGCTTTAAGTTGATTCTGTTAAACGGCAGTAAGCGTATAATGCATCATACTCGCCATATTTTTCGGTGAACATTTTTGCAAATTCAAGAACTCTGGTGATGTCGTGACGTTCATGTTTTTTAATTGGTGGCATTGTGTTTGTGTTCCTTTGCTTGAACACTTCAGTTTGTTCTTGGACAGCCTCCTAGCGTTGAAGCCTAGTAGTAAAATAGGATATCGTTTTGTAAGTAAGCCTCCTCAAGTTGTTCTTGGTGAATTTTGAGTTTTTTCCCCATATCTACAGCTAGTGAATGAACTAGGTAATTGATCAGACTGATCAGGGATGCCGGGTTCCCGAGGAAAGGAACTGATTGTAAAGGTGCAATGAGAACGTGATCACTGAATTGAATCAAAGGGCATGACGTACTGTCTGTCAGCAGTATTAATTTCAGTTTTAGTCGTTTTACAAGTTTCCCCATTCTGATTAATTCGTTAGGATACCTTGAAGTAGCAACAACGACAACAGCAGACTTTTTAGAAGCAAATGTCAGCCAGTCAATGGTTGTTCTGTCACTCCCTTTTAAAATGTGAACATTCCTTCTCACCTTAGTCATGATCCAGCCCATATAATATGCAGAGGTATAAGAAAGTCGTGAACCGATAATATGAATTGCTTCAGATTCTTTTAAGATTTTCTTGATTTTTTTAACCTCAGACAAATCAAGTTCTTGTCGCATAGCTCTGATGTTTGCAATATCCTGGTTGGTTATCCTGTCAAGTTCCGCATCATCGCTGCGGAACACAGGGACGAGTTTTTCTCTGTCAATTAATGTGAGTCTCGTATCTATCAGTTCTTTTAACGATGTTATAAATGACGCATAGCTGGGGTAAAGTAATTGTCGTACAAAACGAACCACTGTTGCTTCACTGACGTCCACTGCTGCGGCTAATTCCCGGGTGGTCATGAACACCGCTTTTTCAGGATGGGAAAGGGTAAACTCAGCAAGTTTTTTACTCTTTGAAGTGAGTTCCGAGTATCTGGCCTCAATGATTTTTTTTAGATCGGTTTTGTTTTTGCTCATCTGTATTTAGTTTTTAATAAGAAATTATTGGTGGGAAAAACTGACAATGCAGAGCCTAACAATATTCTGCAGGTAGTTATGCCGTTTTTTTTATTACCTATGGAATTCAGGTAATCTGGAGATGTCTCTATTCACCTGTTTTTTATAAGAACGTGCGTAGTATTGAGTAAATATTCGGGTTGGGTTCAAAGAGAAGGGTTCGGTAAGCTCAGCCACTGAATTCTAAACTCAGAATCTTAATTTGTTTTTGTATGTATAATATTATAACAATTTACAATAAAGTGCTAGCTATATAAGATAAACTGAATGTTTCAAGCCTCACAAAAGGTTTTGCTGTCAAGAAAAATCTGCAACCAAAATGAAACAAAAGCTGTCAGTAGTGTTTTTTTTCTTGACAAACCATGCTGATTATGACTAATTTTGTTTTACTTCCTGCAAGCAAGAGGTATTTTGTGGAAATTGTTCAGCTTGGGTTCAAAAATAGGCTCAATCACTGAACTGTAAATGTTTGGATAGTGCTTCCCATCTTCGCTTGATCCGGATTGTGAACCATATTAGTTTATATGTGAACAGATCGAATAGAACGAAGATGGGGACTAGTAGAATATTTACACTTAACCGGTATGCAACGTAATGAATTCAATATCATAGGTGATTAATGGAAGATATTATCCGATATGTCACGAATAATTACCCGACTATTCTCAAGCTGACAATTGAGCACCTCTATTTGGTGAGCATATCCGTGGGCGCAGCGATTTTTTCCGGTGTACCCATTGGTATCTTAATTACCAAGGATAAAAAACTTGCGGAAAAGGTTTTGTATGTAGCTTCAGTGATTATCACCATACCGTCTGTGGCGATGTTTGGCCTGATGATACCGATATTGTCGATGGTTAATCGCGGAATTGGCTTCTGGCCGGCGGCGATTGCAATATTCTTATATTCACAACTACCTATTATTCGTAACACATATACTGCAATAAACAACATCGACCCTGCACTTAGAGAGGCGGCAAAAGGCATGGGGATGAGCGACTGGCAGCGTCTTTCAAAAGTTGAAATTCCTCTTGCTGTGCCCGTCGTCATGGCCGGTGTTAGGATGGCTGTGGTGATGAACATCGCAGTTGCAACGATTGCTGTATACATAGGTGCCGGAGGACTGGGGACTATCATTAACGAGGGAATTACTGGCACCAACAGTACCAAACTTATTGTAGGTGCTGTTGCAGTTTCTTTGCTTGCGATTATTGCGGATTATCTCTTTTTACTTCTGCAAAAAATATTGACTCCAAAAGGCTTAAGTGAGGTGACGTCATGATTCGACTTGAAAATTTGACCAAACATTTTGAGGTACCAGGAAAGGAGCCGATAATTGCCGCCAATAATGTTTCCATGGAAGTAGGTAAAGGTGAAATTTGTATCTTTTTAGGGCCGTCTGGTTGTGGGAAAACCACAGCCTTGAAAATGATCAATAAATTGATCCCCAAGACATCCGGAAAGATTTATATTGACGGTAAGGATACAGATGATCTTGATGCCATTACCCTCAGGCGTGAAATTGGATATGTAATTCAGCAAATTGGTCTTTTTCCGAACATGACCATCGAAAGTAATATTTGCGTGGTACCTGATCTACTTAGAATGGACAAGAAAAAAAGTAGAGAAAAGGCCAGTGAATTGATGGATATGGTCAACCTTGATCCAAGTATATTTTTAAAACGTTATCCCCGAGAACTTTCCGGAGGTCAGCAACAGCGTATCGGTGTGATTCGGGCTCTTGCTGCGGATCCTCCAGTGCTGCTGATGGATGAGCCTTTTGGTGCTATTGATCCTATCAATCGTGCAGTGATTCAGGACGAATTTTTGAAAATGAATGCGGAATTGGGAAAGACCGTTTTGTTTGTCAGTCATGATATCAACGAAGCGATAAAAATGGGAGATAAAATCGCAATTTTCAGAGACGGGATTCTTGAACAGTGTGATACGCCCGATGAAATTCTCTCTAACCCGAAAAATAGTTTTATTAAAGATTTTGTTGGGACGGATCGAGCTTTGAAACGGCTTACGCTCATTAAAGTCTCTGAAGCAGTACTACCTTTCCTTGCAGCCGTAAAGGCAGAGGATTCACTGGAAAAAGCTGAAAACAAAATGCGCGATCGAAATGTTCACCTTGCCGTAATGGTAGGCCCGCAGGGTCGTGCGCGTGGTTATCTTACTAGGGAAAAGATCAAAGGCGAAGAGGGGGGAATGGTCGGTGAGTACATCAGTCCGATTCCAGGAACAATTCATGAAAATGATAATCTGCATGATGCTGTTTCTCAAATGTATGTGCACGCATGCGATTGGCTACCGGTGGTAGACGATAACGGTACCTATAAAGGTTTTATTACACAACATATAATTGCCAGCATGCTCGGTGAAACGCCTCGTAAGAGAGGCGACAAAATTACCTAGGATGGATTCATGAACTACATCATAGAGCTCATTAAACGTAGTCGATCTTTATCGTTTTATATCCTGCTTGCACTGATTTTTCTATCCGGTGTTTTTTCTGAGTCAACAGGATTGATAAAGGAGTTTTTAGATACTTTTGACGACTGGATTTATCTGCTCAGGCAAAACATGTTGATTGTGTTTACCTCAGGTATCACAGCAACATTTTTAGGAATTGGCTCAGGTATTCTGATGTCTCGACCTTGGTTCAGGCGTTATTCAAACATTTTTGCTCAGGGGTTTAATGTTCTTTCTGCGGTACCCACGCTTGCTGTTTTGGCACTTATTATGACTGTAACAGGGATAGGTTTTAAGTCAGCGTTTATTGGTCTTCTTACTGTTACTATTTTGCCTGTAGTGAGAAATACCTATCAGGGGATCAGTGAAGTCCCAGAACATATGATTGAGGCTGCACGAGGGCAGGGGATGACCGATCAGCAGATTTTGTGGAAAGTACAGATTCCTAATGCACTTTACGTTATTTCGGCTGGAGTTCGAACTGGATTTGCATTGAATGTCGGAACCAGTCCTTTAATAACTCTGATCGCCGCCGATAGCCTGGGAGAATATATTTTTACAGGAATTCAACTCAATGAGTTCAATTCCTTGTTGATTGGATCACTGTCGGTGGCTGCATTGGCGATTATCACTGACTTTATTCTAACAAAACTACAGTTCTGGCTAATACCAAAAGGTGTGAACCCACTCAGGTTTACATAAACCTAATCTAATGAAGGAGAATATTTTGAAAAATGTGCTAAATAAACTCAGTATTGTGACAATTTTGTTCACTGTAGCTTTTGCAGTGCAAACAGTGTCTGCGGCTTCTGTCACCGTAGGCGGAAAAGGTTTTACAGAGCAACTTCTTCTGGCTGAAATCACCGGTCAGTATTTAGCCTCTAAAGGTTACGATGTTGACCTTAAAACTGGTATGGGTACTTCGCTTTTACGTGGAGCCCTGGAAAATAAACAAGTTGATTTATATTGGGAATACACTGGCACTGCCTTTTTAACTTTCCACAAAAATAAGTTCCAGAATCAGTCGGGTGAAGAAATTTATAACGCTGTAAAAGCCAAAGATGCAGAAAATGGTATTGTCTGGCTGGACGCTTCTGCGGCCAATAACACCTATGCACTCGCAGTTCGTCAAGATGATGCTAACTCAAAAGGCTTGAAGACACTTGAAGATCTTGCCGCAAAAATCAACGCTGGTGAAAAACTAAAGCTTGGCTGTAACATTGAATTTTATAAACGGGACGATGGCTTGAAACCGCTTCAAAAAGCCTATGGTTTTGAGTTTCCTCGCTCTTTAGTAAAACGAATGGAAACCGGGTTGGTTTATAAAGCTCTGAAAGACGGTAATGTTGATGTTGGCCTGGTATTTGCTACGGATGGTCGTATCCCGGCTTTCGGCTTTGAAGTGCTTAAGGATACCAAGAATTACTTTCCTGCTTATGCGATTACTCCCACTGTTAACAAAGAGACGTTGGATGCCAATCCGGACCTTGCAGGATATTTGAACAAGCTGTCCGGATTTTTTGACGATACAACCATGTCAGCTTTAAATGCTGAGGTTGATGTCGACAAAAAATCTGTTAATGAAGTTGCGAGTGAATTTCTGAAGAAAAATGGGCTGCTGAATTGATAAGTAATTGGTATAGCACTACTTGACGGCCTTGCCAGAGGTCGTAAGTAAAAAAGCCAGCTCTTAAAAGAGTTGGCTTTTTTTTACTCTTTTTTTAGGCGATATTACAATAATCAGTGATGGGCATATTTGATTTGATGGTTTTTGTGACAAAATAAATGTCATAAAATCCAAAATGACACTATATGTTACATTTTTACTTGACAGCGGTAAGCAATAGTGGCATTTAACAATTTGACTTTTAATGGTAAACATTCGGGTTCGGTTCAAAAATAGGCTTAACCACTGAACTGTAAATGTTTGGATCAAGCGAAGATGGGGTGCTAGCCGAATATTTACTTTTAATGTGGCAAAAAATATTAGGGACGGGAGCAAATAAGTTGAACAATAATTAATAGGATTTTTTTCGTATTCAAGGTGCAAGACGGGGGCATAACGGATTACGTGACCAACTAGCAACAGAATACGGGAAAAAGACATTTTTTGTTTAAATTATTTTGTGTACTTTCTTTATTACTCAGCAAGGAGATATACGATGAATTTAATGGGTTTACAGGGTGGGCAGTATCAACCCCTTTCGCCGAAACAAGTAGAAACTGTGCATGAAGCATCTCTGAAGATTCTGGAGCAAACAGGCATTACTTATGAACAGGGACTGGAAGAAACAGTTCAAATGCTTGCAGATAATGGGGCCAATGTAGACACAGAGAAGAAAAATATCAAATTTCCAAGGAAATTGATTTCGGAGCAGGTAGCAAAAGCACCGGAAAAAGTAATCCTTTGTGGTCAGGATCCAAAGAATGATCTTAACCTGACTGAGAATCGGGTACATCTCGGAACCGGAGGTGCTGCCATAAAAATTCTTGATCCCGAAACAGGTGAAATCAGGGCTACGACCCTTAAGGATCTTCATGATGTATCTCGGCTGGTAGATAAACTTGATAATATCCATTTTCTGGTAAGGCCCTGTATTCCTACAGATATAGATGAAGAAGAGTACGATATCAATATGTTTTATACCTGTCTTTCTGCATCTTCAAAACATGTCATGTCAGGGGTGAACAATGAGGAAGGATTGCACAACGTCATTGAAATGGCATCCATGATTGCAGGCGGAGAAGATAAGCTCAGGGAAAGGCCGTTTATATCCATCATCACTTCTTTTGCAATCAGTCCATTAAAGCTCTGCACACAGTCCACGCTTATCATGCAGGAAGCAAATCGAAACCGAATTCCGGTTGCACTTTCAAGTGCACCTATGGCAGGGTCAACGTCACCTTTAACTATGGCAGGTACTTTGGCACAACTTCACGCAGAGCAGCTTGCAGGCATCACAATTTGTCAATTAACAAATCCTGGAGCACCTCTTTTGTACGGTGGCATTCCCGGCCTGGCAAATCTCAGAACAATGGGCTATTCAGGAGGTGCTGTGGAATGTGGCATGATGAATGCGGCTATTCATCAATTGGCAAAACATATTAAGGTGCCGAACTACAATTCTTCAGGACTTTCTGACTCTAAGGTTCCCGATGCTCAGGCAGGATACGAAAAAGCGTTTACTGCGTTGCTTGCATCAATGGGAGGCTCAAATTATATCCATCATAGTGCTGGAATGCTTGAATCTATGCTCACAATTGCCCATGAACAGTACGTTATTGATGATGAAATTATCGGTAACTGCTGCAAGGTCTTAAAGGGCATTGACTGCGATGCAGAACACCTGGCCCTGGAAGTGATTGACGCAGTCGGAGCTGGAGGAAATTTCATGACCTCTGCCCATACCATGACTCATATGCGAACAGAATACTATAATGGCAATGGTGTGACCGACAGAAAAAGTCGAGACAAATGGGAAAAAGATGGAAGTCTGGATATCCGAAAAAGGGCATTGGCTATAGCTGGAAAACTTCTGTCTGGCCCTGAATCCTCCCATATTTCAGAAGAGATTGACAAAGCCATTAGAGAAAAATTTAACATACTCATACATCATTACCATTGAAACTCAGCTTAGCTCGGGAGATTCGGAGTCTGTGCTTATCTTAATTTTTCCTCGTTGATCAGGGGGCTGATTTTTTTTCGCGTCTTTTCAGCGAAAATCATTCTGTCCCCGGTTCCAAAGTACGGAAAAATAAAATTTGTCCCCTCATTGTTAACCAAGCTGAGCTTTGGTGGTAATCAGGAAAAGGTATAACTATTCAGCCAGCACTTGATAGTTGGCAGAACACTGAACTGTAACTGTTCAGACGGGGTGCAGCTGAATAGTAACGAAAAGGTTTATTATGAGTCATACAGATTGCGCATTGAATTTTATCACGAACACAGCCTGGAATGAATTGCCGGGCAGTGTACAGCATCAATCCAAGCGATGTTTTTTAGATGCACTGGGTGCTCAAATCGCGGGGCACCAGACTCCCATTGGTAAGATAATGGCGGACACGGTTGAGCAGGAGTTCAACGGTCGAGAGGCGACTATACTTGTCAGGGGAAATAAATCGTCTGCATCAGGGGCAGCTCTTGTTAATGGATTTGCCGGAAATGCTCTGGATATTGATGATGGTTACAGAGATATAACAGGCCATCCAGGTGCTTGTATTCTTCCTGTGGCTCTTGCCGCAGGAGAAATCGTCTCCGGTGTTTCCGGTCAGGAATTTTTAACTGCCCTGGTTGTCGGTTATGAGGTAGCGATTCGGGCGGGATTGATACGTCACGCAACATATGAAACGTATCATTCCACTGGAAGCTGGGGGACAATAGGAGGAACTGCTGCAGCAGGGAAACTTTTTGGATTGTCTCGGGAAAAACTAAGTCATGCTCTTGGTGCCGCCGAATATCATGCACCAATAGCCCCAATGATGAAATGTATTGAAGTTCCGAGCATGGGAAAAGATAGTATCGGTTGGGGCTGTATGGTAGCAGTAATGTCAACTATTATGGCAGATAAAGGATTTACAGGCATAAATCCAATTTTTGATGATTCTCCTGAAGAACAATGGATACAATCTTTAGGCCAATCCTTTGAAATCATGAGCCTGTATTTCAAACCATATGCCTGCTGTCGGTGGGCGCAGCCGGGGGTGGACGGCACCCTTAAAATTATGGCAGACAACCGCCTTCAGCATAAAGATATTAAACAGATCAAGGTGTTTACATTTCAAGAATCTGCTGCCTTATGTACCAATTATCCACAAAATACCGAAGAAGCACAGTACAATATTGCTTTTCCCATTGCTGCTGCCCTTCTTGACGGGGAGATTGGCCCGGCTCAGGTGCTCGCTCCACGACTTTTTGCAAAGGATATCCGTCAAATGATGGACAAAATAGAGATAATTCCCCAGGACAGATTTCAGAAAGAATTCCCACAAAAAGCGGAATCAGAGGTTGAGATTACGACCACAACAGGAAAGCAATTTTTATCAGGTGTGATGTCTGCACGATGGGATCTTCAGACTACTCTCCCGACAGATATGGAACTGGAAAAGAAGTTCTTATGGCTCACGTCCCCTGTGCTTGGGAAAACTCAAGCTAAATCTCTAGCCAATCTTATCTGGAATTTTGACCAGGAAAAAAACTTAGATAAAATGATTGATTTGTGCATTGTCCATAGTGGTGCAAAAATAAATCATAATGAGCAGTGCTGATGATTGAGAAATATTATTCAAAAAATCCGGCGAATATGTCGGTAGGTATTGCCAATATCAATTCTATGACTGGGGACGTGAGTGAAAATAAAAAGAAAATTGTTCAAGCCTTAAACCTGTTCTCTGCAAAAAACATTAATATTGTAATTTTCCCTGAATATTGCCTGTCGGGGTATTTTTGGGAGCCTGAGACAGAATGCAGACCTTTTATGGAAGAGTCCTGCCTTGATGATATGAAAGACTGGTTTGATGAAATTGTCAGGTTATATGTGAATGAGACATTGCAGTATATTGTATTTAACGGCCTTAAAAAAAACGGAAATAATTCAGGGACTTTTTTTAACACTACTACGATCCTTGACGGTACCTGCAACTATTTTGATGATGACAAAACCTATAAAAAAGCCTTTTTTCCCGGGCTTGAAAAAGGATATCTTACGTCCGGTATAAACGATACACTTGTGCTTGAAACTCAATGGGGGAAATTTGGATTCCTCACCTGTTATGATATCTGCTTTCCCCTGCATATCCAAAAACTTGACTATATGCCAAAAGTTGATGCACTCATTGTAAATGCCGCCTGGCGAAAACAAGGAATGAGAACGTATGATGGTCTTAAGATAAAGGATGATTCTTACTATAAAACTCAATGGGAAATAATTCTTCCGGCTCTTGCCTGTTACAATCAAATATGGATCATGGCTGCAAATGCTGTTGGCCCACACAGCCTGGAGGGACTTGACTATTGCGGTAACTCAGGAATATGGGCGCCTTCTGGAATCAATATGATAAAAGGATCGGATACTGAAGAAGAGCTTTTACTCCTTCACAATATTGATATTACCGGCGAGATTGAAGCAGAGAAAGAAGAATTTTGTTTTAGTGATGATCTTAGAAGTATTTGCAAGTAAGTGCCTTGTTGCTATTCGTAACATTTTGATATTATTTCATTTTCATATATCCTTATGTAAACATTCGGGTTCGGTTCAAAAATAGGATCAACCACTGAACTGTAAATGTTTGGATAGTGCCCCAGGTTCGCTTGATCCGGCATGTGAACTATATTAGTTCATATGTGAACAGGACGGATCAAGCGAAGATGAGGGGGGGCTAGCCGAATATTTACATCCTTGTTTTTTATTGCAGGCATTATGGAGCTGAAGTTTCCTGATTATGTTTTTGTTGTGTTTTTCGCTGTCTCTTGTATGTT
>JAOZTO010000042.1 GCA_029942265.1 Desulfocapsa sp. | reverse complement strand
TTCCTGCTGTTGCATTTGGCCTCACAGGCACCTCGGTGACATATCGGGTCAATGGGCAATCTTATGAAGGATATTACGTCAGCCCATCTGACCAAGCGCCTTTTGTGCTGCTAATTCATGACTGGGATGGGCTGACAGATTATGAAATCCAGCGCGCCAATATGCTTGCTGATCTGGGTTATACGGTTTTTGCTTTGGATTTGTTCGGTGCCGGTGTACGACCCACTGAAATGAAAGATAAACGTCAGCATACGGGTGAGCTCTATAAAAACAGAGAGAAAATGCGAGCTTTAATGAAAGGATCTCTGGATACAGCCAAGAATAAAGGTGCCAATATTAAGAATGCCGTTGCTATGGGCTATTGTTTTGGTGGCGCGGCAGTGCTCGAATTGGCGCGATCCGGTGCAGATCTGAAGGGTTTTGTCACTTTTCATGGCGGCTTAAAGACACCGGATGGACAAAATTACACCAAAACCCGTGGGAAAATTTTAATTATGCACGGTTCAGCGGACTCAGTGATTACCATGGACCAGTTCGCTGATTTGGCTAAAGAGTTGGAGACGGCCAGCGTTGTCCATGAAATGATCACCTACGGAGGGGCACAACATGCTTTTACCGTTTTTGGAGGTAACCGTTATCAAGAAGAGGCGGATAAAAATTCCTGGAAACGTTTTAAGGAATTCCTTGCAGATACTTTGAAAAATTGAAATTAGCTGTAAAATTTTATGACCGACCAATCCTGAAAAAACGGGAGTGAATGAGATGAGTGATGCTGTTCAGGTTCACGTCAGTGTGGACCAAATAGGTCCCACCGAATCTGAAGGAAGGGCAAGAGAGCATAAAGATCAGGCATATGGTACCGCGTCTGCAAAAAAGGAGCGATTTCATGAATGAAAAGCGTGTAGTAATGGTTACCGGCGCCTCACAGGGGATTGGTGCCGAGTTAGCACGCTGATTGGCAAAAACCGGGTGTGGAGTCGTTATGGCCGCCCGATCCACTGCGGCACTGGCAGAGGTTAAAAGGGATGTGGAACGTCTAGGTGGTAGACCCCTATCCCTCACTCTGGATGTAGCGGATTACGAGCAGTGTCGGAAAGGGGTCGAGGAGACGCTTGAATATTTTGGCCGTTTGGACGCCTTAGTCAACAACGCGGGTGTGCTTGAGCCTATTTCGGCAGCGGCCGATGCAGACCCCCAACAATGGCGAGAAAATATCGAGATAAATTTGCTGGGGCCGTTTTATATGTTCCGGGCTTCCGCCCAGGCGTTGCGAAGCAACCGAGGGCGGGTGGTCAACATCAGCAGTGGTGCGGCTGTGAATCCCATTGGAGGCTGGAGCGCCTATTGTGCAGCTAAGGCTGGGCTGACCCATTTGACGCGAGTGGTGGCTGAGGAAGAGCCGGACTTGACAGTCATCGCGCTGCGCCCAGGAGTGGTGGAAACACAATTACAAACCCTGATTCGCGAAAAGGGATCGGTCGGGATGAAGCCCGAGAAGGTGGCGTATTTTAAAGATCTCAAAACAGGAGGCCATCTCGAACCGCCGGCAGTGCCCGCCAGGGCCGCTGCCTGGTTGGCGCTGCATGCCCCCCGCGAATGGTCCGGTGAGTATGTAGAGTATGACGATCCCCGCATCAGTGAACCGGCGAAAGCCGTATTCGGGGACGAGAATTGTCTCGATTAGGTGGAAAACCGTATGCCTTTTATAAAAGGCAGAGCGAAGCGATTTCGTACATATTGCACATGACGAATCTATACTTTTATAGCGATTTATTTTGTTTAGGTTTCGTGCTTGGGCACGTATCGGCCCCGAGTCGAATCACTAAGGGTGCACGAAATATTTTGGATTTCTGGAAGGAATCTGCAATAAGGGATTCTTTTTTATAGAGCTGTGGTCAATTATAGTGCAAATATATAATAAATTAATCATCTTATCTAAAATTTAATTGTGGAATAAACAAAATATATACGTCTGTCGTGATTTTGCGTTATCGATCTTCTACGGTTAAAAAACGTCTTTCTCTCCGTTCTTAACCTCACCAGCGAAAAAGTCTAATCTTGCTTCGCTTTCCGTATTTGATTTTCATAAATTCCAGGGCCAATGATAGCGAATCCACCTGACCCGAATATTTCCCGGGTAGAAATAAAGTCAATTCGTGTAAAAAAATCGTTAATCCATTAGGCCTGTTTCGAATCCGCAATCCCAACTTTGATTGGCCGCGGATAAACCGAGAAGAATTCAAGCCAAAATTCTATTTTCCATTCAGGTTGACAATGATTATGCGCGAATCTATGGTACAGCGCTATTTGCTTATCAACAAATGATAGGAAATATTGTACAATGCAAACCGCTTATCCTCCGTTGCGCATGGCATGGTTCGTGTGGGGTCTGGGCGCTCTGTTTTACCTGATAGCATTTTTTCAACGTGTGGCTCCAGCGGTCATGACTACTGAATTGATGCGCGAATTCGATATCAATGCGGCGGCTCTTGGAAACCTTTCGGCGTTTTATTTTTACAGCTACGTGGCCATGCAAATTCCCACTGGCATCATTGCTGATCTTTGGGGACCACGCCGTCTGCTGAGCCTGGGAGCTTGCATAGCTGGCATCGGAACCTTGGTTTTTGCTCTGGGACCCGGCTTTGTTTGGGCCTGTACCGGGCGTTTTCTTATCGGTGGTTCCGTGGCGGTAGCCTTTGTCTGTCTACTCCAAGTGGCCAATAATTGGTTTCCGGACCGCTATTTTGCAATGGTTACCGGGGTTGCACTATTTTTCGGAATCATTGGGGCGGTCTGTGCCGGCCCACCCCTGCGTCTATTGGTGAACCAGTATAATTGGCAAACGGTCATTTTGGGGTCGGCCTTTTTCACATTTCTCATTGCTGCGGCCATCTGGTTTTTTGTCAGAGATTATCCCCATGAAAAAGGCTATTGTGACCTTCGGCCTGTTCCTGGAACCGGCAACCGATCTTGGCGCCGGAACACAATTGCTGGTATTTTCGAGGTCTTCCACAGCCGCAATGCTTTGTTGCTGTTCTTTATTCCCGGTGGTATTGTTGGAAGTGTTTTGACCTTTTCCGGTCTATGGGGCGTTCCTTTTCTGGTTAGCCATCATGGTCTGTCAACGGCGAAAGCGTCGGCACTGACATCGGCCGTACTTGTAGCTTGGGCAGTAGCAGGACCGTTTTTCGGCTGGTTATCAGACCGTATCGGGTGGCGCAAACGACTGTACATTGTCGGTTGCACGATTTCACTGGCAGGGTGGGTCGTTGCATTCTGGATTCCTGACATTTCCATAACCGCTTTGAGCTTCGCTCTGCTGATTGCGGGTTTTGGTTCCGGGTGCATGATTATAAGCTTTGCTTTCGCCAAGGAATCGGTTCCAGTTCATCTTTCCGGAACAGTTTCCGGTACAATCAACATGGGCGTCATGATGGGGCCGATGCTTTTACAGCCGTTGGTCGGCTGGGTGCTCGATAGCAAATGGCAAGGAAAAATACTCAGCGGTGTGCGCTATTATGATCCAGGTGCTTATAGGGCTGGGTTTTCTCTCATGATCGGGTGGTTGATGCTCTCTTTGCTGCTGCTCTTTTTTACGCGCGAAACCAATTGCCGCCAAGTTGGTTGACAACTTTTATACACGGATCATATCTTTATTTATTTTTCATAATTTGTTTTTCCGACCGATCCGTTGCCAGCGGAGGGGTAGGGGTAATCTCCGATATGGTATCATAGAGCTGATCTGTTAGGTTGATTTCTACAGACCGTAAGGAATCTTCGAGTTGCTCGACATTACGGGCACCTATAATAGGTGCTGTGACTGCTTCGTTCCTGTTGACCCAAGCCACGGCTAAGCTGACAGGGTGGTACCCTTCCTTCACAGCGAACTCATAAAACTGCTTTGCAGCGTCAAACATCCAACTCTCACGGTACCGTTTCTGATACGTGTCGTCGGTAGTGAGCCTGCCTTCACCCGCAGTGTGATCTTTGCCGTATTTTCCGGCCAACAGTCCAGCCCCAATGGGATTATACGTAATAACACCGATGTTTTCCGACTTGGCCATTGGTAAAATCTCCACCTCCGCTTGGCGCTTAACCAGATTGTACATGGGCTGGATACAGTCAACCGGGGCCCAGTCGTGTTGGGCGGTCAACCCACAGGCTTTCATGGTTTGCCAGGCGGTAAAGTTACTAACACCGATATAGCGTACCTTACCCTGTACAACCAAATCATTTAGAGCGCGTAGTGACACCTCTAACGGCGTATAATCATCGAATTTGTGTAGAAAATAGATATCAACATAATCAGTTTTGAGGCGCTTCAAGCTGGCCTCTAGGGATGCTATAATATTACGCCGTGATCCGCCCTGAGAGTTAATCTCAGATCCAAACGGCGAACCACATTTTGTAGTGACTATGAGCTGCTGGCGATGATCGGCTACCAATTCCCCCAAAATGGTTTCTGCCACTCCGTCACCGTAAACATTCGCGCAGTCAAAAAAGTTGAGGCCGATATCCAGGCATCGTTTGAAAATTGCTTCAGATGTAGACTTGTCCGCTTCGCGGCCAAAAGTCATCGTTCCCATGCAAAGCTGAGAGACCCTTATGCCTGTACTGCCCAAAAGCCGATATTCCATAGCGCCCACCTAAATTTCTGATAGATTGTTGATCTTCTGATCGATGCCCCTATGAAGGAATATTATTCTTGCAAAGTTATAAGGTTTCATTTTGATTTTGCGTGGTCTTTGATATTACCTCTTTGGCCAAAGATTTTCAACCTGTCTTCGGCCCATACCTTTAATCACAACAATGTTCTTGATTATGGTCTTGTCCCAGAAACCAATGTTGTCCAATAATTGGGCCAACGAGATCTACCGGCCGTAATGCCGGTTACCTTTTCATAACAAAGGACCATAAGGGGCGATTCATGATTTTAAATATTGCCCATTGACAAATCTACAAAATATTAACCTTTGCAAAATTGTGGATTACGTGCCTAAGTCAAATATTTCAGATTGTTATGTATTTTGGAATCCAATCTAAAAATTTTGTATTCCGTATCAAGGAACATTACTTCGTATCACACCTATGAAAAAGCTGTTGTCGACATTAAAGATAAAAAATTATAAAATTGTCCGCCCGACCGGAGCCATGCCCTAATTATGTGGCGGAGAGCGGGCTACCTTTTAAATGGCTGTGTTCATCGCCAAACACCTATTCGTGTTCACCTTTATGGTGTCACAATATCATGCATTCGATAATCGGCGTCCCAATCAAAAGCTCGGCTTCATCACCTGGCCATGTGATACGAAATTAGTATTTTAGGCGCGACCATGAAGGCGGCCTATCGGGGTCGCTTGGCCTTGACTTTGAGGTGGTGCCTGTAATAAAAATCTGTCTCTTTTTTCGTAAGAAAAAATCAGATAGAATGGCAATATCCCATGGAACTCTCGGAAGACGCCCTAATCTGGATATATGACGATTTCGAACAGAAAGCGGCGGCCTATAAAACCGATGCGGCCTGCGAAAAAGGCTGCGCATTTTGCTGCACAGACGCTGGCAGCATCCACATCACAACCTTGGAGGGACGGATCATCCGAGATACCGTGGCACGATTGCCCCGGCAGCGGCGCATGGCTCTCCAAAAATCGCTGATGAAAGACATGAAAAAGCGAGAAGCGGGGCGGCCCTCCCCCTGCCCCTTCTTGATGAAAAACAGGGCCTGTATGATCTACGCCATCCGACCGTTTGTCTGCCGCAGGGTGTATTCCACGCGGACCTGCACCAAAGGCACTCCACCCATACTGAGTCGGCAGGTGATGGCGTTAGCGGACCGCACCATCCGAGAGCTGCAGGCCCTGGACGACACCGGCTATTCCGGCCACCTCTCCTACATCCTTTACATGCTAGGCCAGCCAAAATTTCGAGACACCTACCTATCGGGCGATTTCAAGCCCGAGGAAGTCGTGGCTTTCGGCAAGCGTCACGGTATTCTCATCAACCGCATGGCAGGAGGTTGAACCAGCTGTTGACTCCGGACCAAAACGTTGTTAACTATCACGAAACTGTCCCAAAATTCCTATCTTAAATCGCAGGCTATATTACCAGTTTGAGAAAATCCAGTTAACAAAAAATGAAAATACCGGTGGATTTCTGGCCTTGGCGGATCTCCATTTCTATCCGAGAAAAACAGTGATTCATACCGTGCCATGGTATTTGGAGCGAGGATTTCAATGACCGAGTGCTTGCGAGGTCCTCTGAACCGACTTATTGGTTGAAAATTGTTTTTGGATATTTTGTCCTGCGCTGGATTTCGCAAGAGAAAGACAGGCTTTTCTCAACTGGTTTACTGTTTGTAAACGCAACGTAATTGAACAAGGGCCCATATCAATCTTCATCGGAAATGCTCCTTAGATATTCAATATCATCATTATCCTGTCCACTACGCCGAAAAGATTTTAAAAGAATGAGCCCTTGTGGTGATACAACACTCAGAATACCGCCTTCCCATTCCACCGTGATTCTACTTTCCCATGCTTTTTTAGTTTCTGGTGTTACGACCAAAAAATCAAGTGAGAGGTGTTCACCGGAAATATTATCGACTTTAGTCAGTCTTTCAATTTGGACTGCGCCGCCATGTAACGTCACCGGTGCTGATGGTAATGTGAATTCCAACTCTTCAACAGCTTTTCTGGCTTTTTTTATGAAAGCCGGATCTACCATCATATCGATATCGAGTGTCGCTCGGGGTTTTGCATACACAGCCAAAGCTAAGCCGCCACAAAGCGCATACTCGATACTACTCTGATCCAGTTTCTCGCAAATCTTTTTAAGCTCTTCCAAGAGGTCCATTTTCCAATTCCTTTGGACATGTAATGTTATGCTAGGACTTGCAGTTTTTCGTAAAGGAACTCTGGGGCGAAATCAGCACCATTGGGCCAAACAATCGTATGAAGCTCATGATGAACAGAAAAATTCTTAAAATAGGGAATGTCCCTTAATGGCTTAAAAATCTCTCCCTCCAGTTCCTGCTCAAAATCAACCTCGCCTTCTGAACCATCGGAAAAACGAAGAAGAAGGGTATAATCCTTAATATATTTTGCATCAATAACTCTTGGTATCATCATACTACTCCAATGGGGTTATTTTCTTCAAAGGTTTCTTTTCCTCTGCAAGTTGCCAATTTTCCAGTAACTCATCTTTGTGAAGCTCAAGCCACTCAAGAACAAGTCTGAGCGCGCGCCTCGGAAAGCGGCCATTAATCACACCGGTTTCTATTCCAATGGTGATTTCATATTCACCATATATCGCATGAAAATGAGGTGGCGCATGATCTTTATAAAACATCGCAATAATAATTCCAAGAAATCTTGATATTTCAGGCATATATGAATCTCTCAATAATTATTAAAAAGAACTTAACATAGTGGAGATAAGAAACACGTGATATAGCCCTTTCATTTTACAAACGAAATGAAATAAGTTCAAGTTTATAAGTTACATATTCCGCTTGATATTATCCAATTATATCATATGCTGGAATAATAATATATGGCATACCCTTTTAACAGATCAATGAAAGGACGATTCCATGAAGATGAAAGCTCTGGTAAAAGCCAAACCGGCGCCCGGCATCTGGCTGCAGGATGTACCCGTACCGACAATCGGAATCAATGATGTTTTGATCAAGATTTACAAGACTGCCATTTGCGGGACAGATGTCCATATTTACAACTGGGATGCGTGGGCGCAAAAGACAATCCCGGTTCCCATGCATGTGGGACATGAGTTTGTCGGCACCGTGGCCGAAATCGGCAGCAACGTTCATGACATAAAACCGGGCGATATTGTCTCCGGTGAAGGGCATCTGGTCTGTGGTCGCTGCCGGAATTGCTTGGCGGGCCGGCGGCATCTGTGCATGAACACCAGCGGGGTGGGCGTTAACCGGCCCGGCGCATTTGCAGAATATTTGAGCATACCGGTGACCAACGTGTGGTACTGCGATCCTAATATTCCCATGGACATTCTCTCCTGTTTCGACCCGTTGGGAAATGCGACCCACACCGCGCTTTCCTTTGACGTGCTGGGTGAAGACGTTTTGATCACCGGTGCCGGCCCCATCGGATGCATGGCCGCGGCCATCGCCAGACATGCCGGCGCCCGGCATGTCGTGGTGACCGATGTCAACCCCTATCGCCTGGAACTGGCCAAAAAGATGGGGGCCACCCTGGCCCTGGACGTACGACGCAATAAGATCGAAGATGCTCAAAAAGAACTCGGAATGAAAGAAGGGTTTGACGTGGGCATGGAAATGTCCGGCAACCCGGATGCACTGCGGTCGATGCTGCCCAACATGTGCCACGGCGCCAAAATGGCACTGCTGGGGATTCTGCCGCCCGATACCGCCATTGACTGGGATTTTGTGGTCTTCAACGGCCTGACCATCAAAGGCATTTACGGTCGCGAAATGTACGAAACCTGGTATAAAATGACGGTCATGATTCAATCCGGGCTGGATATCGAACCGCTAATTACCCATCGTTTCCATTACACCGAGTACGAAACAGCATTTGAGATTATGTGTTCCGGACAGTCGGGGAAAGTGATTTTAAATTGGAACGATGATTGAAGTTGAATGGTGGGGTTCTGGCTCCCTCTAAAAATCTTTAAGGGTGGTATAATGCAGAATAAAACCAGTGTGTCCTCGCGAATTCAACCCTTGAAACTATCTCTCTTGTGGGCAATCTCATTGATTGTTTGTCTGTGTGCATCCTCTCTCGCGGCAGCGCCGGTTCAACGGCCGGTTCTTCTTACCAGGCTTACGGGAACCGGGACATCCTGGTTCGGCTCGCCAATTATTCACAACCTGGGAAGCGGCGAACGGAAACTCATCGGCACGTTTTACGATATTTTTGTATGGGACGACCGGTTTACCAAGCTCGCCACCGCCCGGCACGGCTCAGGATATCCGCACAAGGGACGTATTTATTCACCGGCTGTTTGTGCTGATCTGGAGGGCGATGGCATTTTTGAAATTGTCGTTGCCAGCACCCAGGGATCCGTGGCTGCCTATGAATGGAAAAACAATACTCTTACTATCAAGGCAGGATGGCCGGCCAGTGCCTGTGATGCCGGCCAGTGTCCCGAGGTACGCGGAATTGCCGGTGGAGATCTGGACGGCAACGGCACCATTGAAATTGTCGTCACCACTACCCAGACCAACAGCAACGGCGCCCAGGTGTTTACCTTCAATCCAAACGGCTCCCTGTATCAACCCCCCGGTCTTTCCTACAATGCCTGGCCACGATATAATACAGCCTTCGGCCCGGGCAACGACGGTGACGCAAACGGCCCCGGCAACCACGGCTATGGATGCTACGGCCTTAATGTGGGCATTGGGGACCTGGACGATGACCCCTTTCAGGAAATCGTGGTTACCTTTGACAACCACCAGATAAATGTCTTTGATCACACCGGAGTCAGCAAACTTGCCTCAAATTATTTTACCAATCGCGATTCCGAGTATAGGGGTAACCGGCTGAACTGGGGACAGTTCATCCGCTGGTTCGATGCCGGGGTGGAGGAAAGTCACTATCATTATCACACCGGAACTTGGCCCCATCCGGATAATCAGAAATGGATGCAGTGGACCAGCTCACCACCGAACGTGGCGGATCTGAACAGGGATGGAAAAAATGAAGTGGTCTGTGTATCCAACGTGGAAAAAGATAGACCGTATGACACCAAACACCATTCCATCATGGTGCTGGAAGGTTCCCACGGTAACGGCTCCCGCAGCGCCCGGCGGCTGGCAGGCTGGGAAAACCTGCCCTCTTCGGGATATCCGTTGAGCCGGACCGGACACAGCTGGTATCCGCCCCGGAACCCGCCCGCCCCCACAACTGCTGATATTACCGGAGATAATATACCGGAAATTCTCTATGCGGCCCATGACGGCAAAATCTATTGCACCTCAGCCTCGGCCCAAAAACTGTGGAGTTTTAATTTTACCCACGGTCGCGCCCTCATGTATGCTTCAGAAATCATGGTTGCGGACCTCAACCGGGACAATGTACCGGAACTGATCTTTACCACCTATGGAGATCCGGATAACATCAAACCCGGCCAGACCCACGGTTACCTGATGATTCTTGACCGCAACGGCAACCTCCTTCATGATCTTCAGTTGCCCATGCAGGGAACAAACGGCAACGGCAAGGGAGCGCCTGCTGCGCCGACAGTAGGAGATTTGAACAACAACGGGAATCTTGAAATCGTGGTCCAGACTTTTGGGGTTGGTGCCTTTGTCTACTCCGTACCGGGTTCGGCCGAAAATCAATTGATATGGCCCACCGGTCGGGGAAATTACCTGCGGGACGGTCGCCCACTTTCTTCCATGAAGAAGCCGATAGCTCTGCCGCTGTATCTTCTGCTGGAATGAATGACAAGAAGTTGCTTTCAGGGAGCGGATGAAAAAAAATCCAAGTTGTGTATGATGACAAAGATTTTTTCGCATTGACAGTTCATTTTCATGATGTACAATGATGCATATAAACAGATGATTCCAATGAGGTGCGCCATGACAACCATTACTATTCATAATTTACCGGAAAACCTGGAACAAAAATTACGGGACCTGGCCAGAACAAAAAATCAAAGCATCAATCAAACCGTAAAGAGTCTTCTTGAAGCTGGCCTTTCTCCAAGCTATTCATCTCTCAGGCGGGAGCAAAACAGGGAACTGTTCAAGGAGTTTTTCGGGACCTGGACAAAAGAGGAAGCCCAGGCTTTTGATAAAACCATTCAAAGTTTTAATCAAATTGACAGTGATGACTGGACATGAAAAATATTTTACTGGACACCAATGCATATAGTGCCTTGAGGAAAGGGGACCAAAAGGTATTTGACATCATATGTGAAGCTGAAAAAATATATATCAGCTCCATTGTGATGGGGGAATTGTATGCAGGATTTTTTGCTGGTGTGAAAACTCGGGAAAATATAAAACAGCTACACTATTTTTTGGAAAAAAGCCCGGTTAAGCCAGCCTTTGTCACCGATGAAACTGCTGAAATATACGGCCACCTTTTTGCGGTATTAAAAAGAAACGGCACCCCATTACCGTTAAATGACATATGGATTGCCGCTCAAACAATGGAATTGGGAGCTGTCTTGATTTCATATGACAAGCATTTTAAAAACATTGCAGGCATACGCATCTTTCCCTCACCTTAAAATGATAAGAACCGGGTAATCCGATCAAGACGGGCCGCTTTTTCCTTATAAATTTTGTGAGCTATATCAAGCCCCACCGACTCGAAGCTGACCGTATCGCCCGGTACGGCCTGGGCCAGGCGGGCCAGGTCAGGCGAAATCACCGTGGCGATTTTCGTGTAGCCACCCACGGTTTGTTCGACGAGCAATACGATCGGTTGGCAAT
>JAOZTO010000041.1 GCA_029942265.1 Desulfocapsa sp. | reverse complement strand
TTTCATTTAACGAAGAGATCGGGACAAAAGGCATTAAATCAACAGGCTCATTCATGTGCCTTATTACTCAACACGAACCTTTTCAACAGCACCTCGCACAGATATGGGGTACGGATGCCTATCACGAAGAAATAAAGGCATATTGTTTCGCACACTCCTGGCTACCGCCATACTCGGATACACTCCATAGAAAACGAGTAACACTGGTGGGGACGATGGCTTCTTCAATATGATCAGCTTATCTGCCACTGCCTGATAATCAGGTTGCAGGATCATTCGTTTAAGGTTTTCCATAGCATTATCTGACTGCAACACCATAAGCTGGATACTGAATTCAGAATTCATTTCACCGTCCAACCATTTTTCCCCCTTACTAAAAAATCGTCCCAGAATAGGGTCTTTTCCCAATCTGGATACAGCTGGTTTTGTTTCAGCGAGAGAAGACGGGTTAGCAGGTTCCATAGTTTCTGAATCGACAGTTGGCTCCACAACAAGCTCTACTGGAGAAATCGCAACTATTGATCTCGAAACATCCTCTACTTTTTCAGCTTCATTTTGCGGTGGATCAGGTTCAACAACTATTTCCACAACGTTTGGGGCAATTTCTGTTACAATTCCCACTGCCTTCTCAGCAATTGGTTCAATTACAGCAACACCAGGACTACCACCCTGCTCCGTCTCAATACTAGCTACCGGTAACTTTTCCTTAGTGGTAAACAAAAAAATCAGCAGCAATGCACCTGCAATTGCTACACCCCCAATACCATACTTAACAAGATTTGGGATTCGAGATAAAAACCCAGTACCGGAAGAACGCAGACCAGCATCGGATTCATCGTCTTTAACATGATCAAAAAGAACAAGAAATGAAGTGTCTGCATCAGAAGACTGGAGTGATTCATCTGCATGCATATTTATCATTCGCAGATTGCCTCTGCTCATTGAAGCGATCTTTGCAGTAGCTTCTCTGGTAAAAACTTCCTGCTGCTCTGTTCCACGATGTGACTGCACACAAAAATTCAAATAATTCCACGTTTCATTATCGTCGAGCGCAGAAAGAAAAAATTGTTTTTCGTGAATTTGCTTAAAGTCACAAAGATCTAGCTGCTCCAAACTTGTGGTGAGGCTTTTCCTCCCCACCAAGAGCATCTGAACACCTCCTCCCTGGTCATTCACCTCGTCAATAATTTTCCTCATCCTTTCTAGGGTGGCTAGATACATTTTTTCGGCCTCATCACAGAGAAAGATCAGACTATCCCCTTGTGCCTGTATCGATGCCACTATATCCAGGAAAATTTGCTTCGCATCAGCTCGCGTCGTGTCAATCGGATAAAGAACATCACATTCCTGAGCAACCACTCGAACAATATCTTCAAAAGATTCTATAACCTGAGGGAGATAAATGACTTTGCTTTGTGTATCCCATTGTTCTTTCAGCATAGTACAAAGCATGGTTTTGCCACTACCTTCTTCGCCTATCAAAGTAATGAGCTCCACCTTGTCATTAAGCGCTATCTTAATATCATTTAAAATAGCTTCACGCCCCCCACCTGTGAAGAAGTGCCTAGTGTTACACCCTTCCTGAAAAGGAAGGGTGTCTATATTTGTTTTTCTGGCTTTCGTATTCGTCATTATTAAACCTTACAGCAAAATTCCATCCTTTGATACACTCGTAAAAAGGTCAACCTTTACATGCCTCGAAGATGGAGAGTTTTTACGACGTAAAACATCCTGTAGTACATTAAAAAATCACTCCTTTTGCATACTATGGTAATGTAGTATTAGTATCTTATAAAATAAATTTATAGAAATATCTACAGAACAGTGTTTTTCATCAAGGAAATTATTTTAATGTTCACTCCTTTTATTATTAGTAGTATTTTTTTTATTGCTGGATTTGTTCAGGGAACCACCGGATTTGGCTCGGCATTGGTTGCAATTCCTTTACTTATTCTAGTTATTGATATCAAAGATGCCGTTCCTCTTTGCATGCTGGTCAGCCTGGTCATTAATATTTATCTTGCTATTGCATTACGAAAACATCTTGATTTACAAAAAATACGCCCTTTGTGTATCGCTGCTCTTCCCGGAATTATTGTCGGCGCCACTATCTTAAGCCAAGTGAATGCTTCCAGTATCAAGGTGTGGCTTGGCATACTCCTTCTTGTTTACTCATTGTACAGTCTACTTTTCTCCCCGAAACCGATAAAGATTCACGCATACTGGTCATACATTGCCGGATTCTTTTCCGGTGCTATAGGAGCTGCTTTTAGTGCCGGTGGCCCGCCTGTTATTATTTATACTACACTAAAAAACTGGAGCAGAGACAGTATAAAAGCAACACTTATCGGTTTTTTCCTGTTCAACTCCTCTTTAATTGTTATTGTGCATGCAGTGAGTGGACTGACCACGATCAACATTTTTACTAATTTTATGATTTCAGCACCATTTGCTTTACTTGGAACTGTACTTGGAAATATCTTCTGTACCAAAATCCCACGGCAACGATACGTACAGCTCATTTTTGCGTTTCTTCTACTTATGAGTATTATGATGATATTTGCATGATCAGAAACCAACCCGAATATTTACCTTGATGAGGATACCATGAACGGAGCAGAACTGCTGGTTCAATGTTTGGAAAATGAAGGTGTTACAACTATTTTTGGGATTCCAGGCGAAGAAAACCTCGCATTCCTAGAAGCATTACGCAATTCAAAAATTAAGTTAATCCTCACCCGCCACGAACAGGCTGCTGGTTTTATGGCCGCCACCTATGGACGTCTTACAGGTCATCCCGGAGTATGTCTTTCGACACTAGGCCCTGGTGCCACCAACTTTGTCACTGCAGTTTCCTATGGTTTACTTGGCGGAATGCCCGTTGTTTTTATAACTGGTCAGAAACCGATTAAAAGCAGCAAACAGGGTCGTTTTCAGATTCTTGATGTTATTCGAATGATGGAACCTCTTACCAAATTTACCAAACAGGTCGTCAACGCTGGTACCATTCCTGCTATGATTCGTGATATGTTCAGGATTGCAATCAATGGAAAATCAGGACCTGTGCATATTGAACTACCAGAAGATATTGCCGCTGAAAAAACCAACGGCATCCCCTTTGAAGTTCACCAACTCCACTATCCGGTGGCTAACCCAATTGCTGTTGACCAGGCTGTTAAATTAATTAAAGCCGCTAAATTTCCTCTAGTACTCTTTGGTGCAGCGGCCAATAGACCACACATATGTCCCGTAGCTCTTGAATTCATTGAAGCCACTGGACTCTATTTTTTCACAACCCAGATGGGAAAAGGGGTAGTTAATGAACACTCCTCCCGCTGTCTTGGTACAGCCGCCCTATCCGACCATGACTACATTCATTGTGCCATAGATCGCTCCGATATTATCATTAATATTGGTTATGATGTGGTTGAAAAACCACCATTTTTCATGAATAAAGGTGACACGAAAGTCATTCATGTAAACGTTTCCCCAGCAGATATTGATGCAGTATACTTCCCTCAATTGGAAATATTGGGAGATATTGCCCACACTATTCACATTCTAAAAGAGGCGCTCGCTGGAGTTAATTTACAGAAAATTGATTATTTTCAACGTATCCGCACAGAGATTAACACTCATGTTTTTAAAGATCAGGGACATGATTGTTTTCCAAATACACCGCAGCGTATAGTGAGTGATATCAGAAAAATAGTTGCGAACGACGCTATTGTTTCTCTTGATAACGGGATGTACAAAATCTGGTTTGCCCGCAATTATAAATCTTCACATGCCCATTCTCTTCTGCTTGATAACGCTCTTGCTACGATGGGCGCAGGGTTTCCAGCAGCAATTGCTGCCAAATTAGTGTATCCCAAAAGACAAGTAATAGCTGTATGCGGTGATGGGGGATTTATGATGAATTCCCAGGAGATAGAAACAGCAGTGCGGCTTGATCTTCATCTGATAATCATCATATTACGGGATAATGGCTACGGAATGATCAAATGGAAACAAAAAGGAATGGACTTTCCCGATTTCGGCCTTGATTTTGGTAATCCGGATTTCATACAATACGTTACAAGTTACGGTGGGAAAGGATACCGGATCACAGAAGAAGGCATGTTCAGCAAAGTGTTATCCACTTGCCTGAACATGCCTGGCATCCATCTTATTGAAATACCAATCGATTATTCTGAGAATAAAAAGGTATTTCTTCAAGAGCTGCAAAATAAAACCTGCCTCTTGTAAAACTCAGCTGTTTGTGACGGTATCCCATCCACGCGATTGGCTAACGTCACCCTTGCTTCCCACAACGAAGCATTCGCATTCCGGCTGATTATTAACAAACTGCACACCAACGACAGGTTCCATTACAAAGACACTGGTCGCCATGGCATCTGCGTCCATCACTGTTGGGGCAAGCACCGTTACACTACTAGACAGATGTGGAGAGTGTCCGGTACGACCATTTATAATATGATGAAATAATTTTTCATTATCATAGTAAATTTCGTAATTACCGGATGTGGCAATGGCACCATCTTTCATAGTAATAATATCAGGATATTCTTTTGATTTATTAGGATCTTGTATGGCTACTGTCCACGCTTTTCCTCTGGCTGCAAGACCACTTGTACGAATATCACCACCAGCATTGATCAGGTGATTAGCGACACCATTTGCAGCTAACACATCAGATGCCTTATCAACAATATACCCTTTGGCAATACCATCAAGAGTTATACCCATATCACTGTCAGCAAAGGCAAGTGATCCTCCCTGAAACTTCAATTTGGCACTGTTTACAAGCTTTAAAGTACGGCTAATTTCATTTTCAGTAGGTTTTGTATCAGCCGCAAAGCTGTTCTTATAGAGATCCACAAGAGGCTTTACTGTAATATCAAAAGCACCGTTGGTTTCACGGTTATAGTAGAGAGAGCGTGCAATAAGTTCGATAACTTCTTGCGGTGGCCCTTCAAGAGTACCAGATGTATTCAATGCCCCAATTGCTGAGTTGGATTCATAATGGCTCAACAAAGCACTTAATCTGTCAATTTCTTCAAATGCCAGACCAATTGCCTGTTCTGCCTCATCACGTGACGAGTGTATTGCAGTCATAGCAACAAATGTGCCCATGGATAAACGGGTTTTGGTAACCTTATATTCTTTATTACCAAAGAGAAAGGCTTCTGCGCTTTCAGCTGGTAAAAGAGTTGCAGACGCAGCACCAAGGCCAAGTAGGCCGGAGAGTTTCAAAAATGATCTTCTTTTGTGATCACAGGAAGTTTCAGGAGTTTTCATATCAGTTTCCAATCTAAAAAATTAGTAAGCGGCAGTTATCCAGCCATTTTCAGGCCATCTTCGGCATTTCGAACTATCGCCTGTCGCCCTTCATAGTGTCTGAATATATCACGTGGACATTTTGTTACACAGGCAGTTTCACATTCTGTCCCATATTCAATGCACAGTGCATGATCTATTACAATTATATTACCTTCGTACTTCACAGCATCAGCTGGGCATGCCTTAACACACATCTTACATCCAATACACCCAACTTCACACACACCTTTTACAATTTTCCCAAGGTCTTTGGTAGAACACGGCACATAGACGCGAGCCTTAAGGGTTTGCAATTCAATTATGTTTTTAGGACATGCGGCCACACACACACCACAACTTACACATTTATCCGGATTGACCATGGGAAAATTTTCCACCATATCAATTGCATCGAACGGACAGGCATCAGCGCATTCTCCAAGGCCAATACAGGCATACTGACAAGATGATGGCCCACCAAAACTGATATTTGCAGCAGTACACGAGGCAAAACCATAATATTCATGTTTGTGGCTTACTCGTCCCTCGATTCGTGAACAGCGGACTAGGGCAATCTGATCTTCAACAGCGACCATTTTTTTGCCTGTTAGCTCTGCTACCCTGTTTGCCACCGGTTCTTTACCGGGAAAACAGAGATTTGGCGGAACATCAGGATCATTAACAACCGCAATGGCATAGCCTTCACATCCTGGAAAGCCACACCCACCACACTGTGCCATCGGTAAAGATTCAACAACTTCCTCGATGAGGGGGTTCACTTCAACTGCGAACTTGTGGGCGGCCAGTGCCAGGCCAATGCCAAAAAACAGCCCGATACAGCCAAGTAAAACCAGACCGCCTATTGCTATTTTAATTAATGCCGGATCCATATTTTTTTACTCTCACATTCCAATTATCAAATTCGGTTTTTGACAAAACCGTCATTCTAAAAATAGTACTTCCCTGTTGTAAACTTCGGATTCAATACACCTGCTAAAAAACCTGTAATCCTGAAAAACCAAGAAAAGCCATGGCAAACTGTCCAGCTACTATAAAAGCGATGGGAAGCCCTTTAAATGTAGGTGGAATATTTGCCAGTTGCAGACGTTCACTCACTGCACTCATCAAATAGAGTGCAAGGAGAAAACCACCGCCAGCCCCTAGTGCCAGCATAAGCGTTTCAAAAAAATTGTAATTATTATTAGCAACAATCAGCGGTACGGCAATGATGACACAGTTTGCAATAACCAGCACCAGGAACACGCCAAAAGAGTTGAACAGTATGGGGTTTACCTTTCTTAGAATAGTATCCACCGCCTGTACAGTGAGGGACACCAAACCAATAAAGACCACAATCTGTAGAAAATTAAGATCGTATGGTATAAGAATAAACTGGTAGAAAAACCAACTCATTATCGCAGAAACAACCATGACGAGCGTAAACACAACGCCCATACCTTTTGCTGTACTCTTTTTCTTTGAAGTACCAAAAAATACACACAATCCCAAATACTTGGTAAAAACAAAGTTATTGATCAGGAGCGCAGAAATGAAGATACCAAACAGATATCCCAAATAGGATTTCGACACTTTAAAGAGTGTTTGTTCAGCTTCTCCAGAACCTTTCATTGCAACCACATGTGTGTTTGCAGTGTTAAGAGGATCTGCGAAGTGAAGAGATACATTTTTACCATCAGCACCAAGCTTTGCAGATGTAATAGTCAGCCTGATATCCGGATCCTGTTCTTCGAATACGGTGTATCGGCTAATATCTTCGGCAACAGCTTTGTCAGCAGCAGTTGCGAAAGTGGCCTGAATTTCATGATCTCCATTAAAACTTTGCTCAACAACGAGCGTTTCCGCAGAAACACAAAGTGGTGCTAACAAAA
Source organism: Desulfocapsa sp. (assembly GCA_029942265.1). Taxonomy (GTDB): domain Bacteria; phylum Desulfobacterota; class Desulfobulbia; order Desulfobulbales; family Desulfocapsaceae; genus Desulfocapsa. The sequence goes on along the minus strand of JAOZTO010000041.1, from coordinate 4,234 downwards.
ATAGTAGTGTCAGCAGGAGAGATTTAGTTTTTGCAAATACCATTATTGCAACCCTTTTGTGCGTTTATAATAGACTTCTATCCAGTTAAAAAATGCCATCATCAATCCCACCACAAAAAAACCAGCACTTGGAAGGATGAAGAATAACAATGGTTTGAAGCCAAGAACGTCATGTCCAAGAATAGCTCCAGAACCTAAAAGTTCTCTGATAAAGCCAATCGCCATCATACCAACCATAAAGCCAAGTCCCATACCGATGCCATCCCAGAAGGAATCCTTAACAGGTTCTTTACAGGCAAACATTTCAAGACGCATGGTGATGATTGCAAAGGCTACGATCAGCTTAACAAAAATACCCATTTTCGCATATGCTTCAGGCATATAGGCTGCCAACACCAGGTCAATAACAGTTACCCATGTGGCAATAGTTAAGGTATATGTTGGTATTCGAATACGAGGATGAATCATATTTTTGAAGATTGAAATCGTTACACTGGAAAAAACCTGTACAAAAAGTACCGCTATTCCGAGCATGATTCCATTCATAACCGTAGTTGAAATACCAACAGCCGGACACATGGAAAGTGCCAGTTTAAAAATTGGATTTTCACTTAATATACCCCTGGTTACCAGTTGTATACTTGATTTATCATTTGCCACGTTAATTTCCTCTACAGGTTAAAAGGGCACTGCGATATGTTCTGCTTCAAGCACTTTATCCAAAACAGTTACACGATAAGCAAACTTCATTACGATTGCCTTTACACCATTACTCACCGCTCGGGTTGAAATAGTAGCGCCTGTGATGGCATAAATATCCTTGTCTTTGTACTGTTCACGGAATTTTAAAACATCTTCCTCACTTACCTTGTTATTCAATGCCTTGAGATAATCATCTGGAATAGGAGCTTTTACAACATCTACAACCTTTAAGGCTTCGAATGGTTTGTCCTTGAACTGGTTTTTGAAATAGTCTTGTTCAATTTCTGCGCCCAGACCAGGATCTTCTTCATGCTCAAGAATTTCAAGACCAAGGATACTGAAATCAGGTTTCACTGCCATCATCACGTTGATAAACGTTTTGAATCCCTGAAACTTGCCACCAATTATATAAGCAGTCCGCTTGCCATCATCGGTTGCAATTAAAATTTGATCGGCAAACTCAGCGTGAACTGTTTCACCAAGATCTGCCTGAATATGCTTGGTACGAACATCATGTTCCAGAGCATCCTGCTCACTCATCTCCATGGGTTTTGCGTTGAGAAATTTTCCGTCAAGATCAATTTCCACAAAGAGAAAATTATCGTCTTCTCCTTCAGGCAGGAGATAGGCGATAGATTGCCCAGTACCTCTTGAAACCACATACCGGTAGATTTCATACAGTGATACAGATTCAGGTATTTCTGCACCTGCGTCATAGCCAAGAAGCTCATACATGACCCGCTGTTCTCGAACATGTTCGTTGTGTTTTTTTGCACTACTTGTAAAGATAAAACACAAACCCATAACCGTTGCCGCCATAAGGCAAGATACAGTCAAACGTATTACAATTGTTATGATATCTTTCATTTCGCATCTCCCACTGGAGGAGCAAAACGCTTTGGTTTAAACCAGCTATCAAATACAGTACTGAGAGGATTCATAAGAAGGATCGCATAACAGATACCTTCAGGGTATCCGCCTTTAATTCGAATAAGAACCGTGAGGGCGCCGATACCAATACCAAAAAGTATTTGAGAAGTTTTATTAGACGGACTTGTCACATAATCCGTTGCCATAAAAAACGCTCCAAGTATTGCACCACCGGAAAGAATAGCCAATAAAGGATCACCGCTGAAATAGGTTACTCCGCCAAATACCCAGGACAAGAGAGCGATTGTGGCAAGAATCGACACCGGAATCTGCCAGGAAATATATCCTCTATACATAAGATACAAGCCACCAAGAACGAGAAGGAAACTGGAAGTTTCACCTATACAGCCTGGCCGCCAGCCGAGAAAAAAGCTTCCGTACAAACTAGGACCGCTACCAAACATCTCTGTAAATGCGGCAACTCCCTGCTCTTTCATAACTGCTAGCGGAGTCGCTGTTGATACAGCATCAACTGATGCCCCAAGGTAAGAAAAAATGCCAAATCCTTCCACTGGAGATAACCAAGCAGAAGTCATAGCCACAGGAAAAGAGGCGAGCAGGAATGCACGTCCAAGAAGTGCAGGATTGAAGAAGTTATATCCAATGCCACCAAGGAGATGCTTGCCTATATAAATTGCAAAGATAGCTGCTAGCACTGGTAGAAGTGGTGAAACTCCTGGTGGAATAACGAAAGCCAGAAGCAATCCGGTAAGAACTGCACTTCCATCTTTTATGGTAACTTCTCTTCCCAGGGTTTTTTGGCTTATAACCTCGACAACAACACAACTGACAACTGATACAGCAGTTATGAAGAGGGTTTGTATTCCAAAAATAAATACTGATAAAATAAGTGGCGGTACAAGACAGGCCACAACAGTCCACATGATTTTTTCGACCGACTCGCTACTCTTTACGTGAGGGGAAATAGAAACTTTCCACCCTCCCGTCGCAGCTATCTGATCATTTGTACCTTGCTCTTTACTCACGACTCTCCTCAAACCTGATGGCGTTGTAAAAGCTCTTCATCTCCTTCGTTGCTGCAATTTGTTAATTATTGCGCATCGGATATGAAATTTTTTACTTAGCCACCATACATGTTAGCTTTTTACGAGCTTGTCAAACCTTACTCATTATAAAAAAACACTATTTTGTAAGTTTTAGTATTATTACTGAATAGTTACAATTTCTGTTACTGTGGCCTTCGAGCTTTCATTTTTGCCAATCGTATAAACTGCACAAGCGGTCGTTTTGCAGGACATACATAGGCACACGATCCACACTCAAAACAATCAAACACACCAAATGGTTCAGTTTCTTCTGCAAGATTAGCTTCAACGTAAATCCCAATTTCCTTTGGCTCAAGTCCCATGGGACAGGCATCAATACACCATCCACAACGAATACACTGTGAATGTGGATTGCTATCAACTTCGCTTTCGGCAAGAAAAAGAATTGCCGATGTGGTTTTGGTAATTGGAATATCAAGGGAAGACACAGCAAAACCCATCATAGGGCCACCCATAATAATCTTGCTGAGATCCGGTTTTGTTCCACCAAGAAAATCGACAATATCACCAATTTTTGTACCGACTTTCACCAAAAGATTAGCTGGTCGGTTAATTCCTTTTCCGGCAATGGTAACCACTTTTTCGTAGAGCGGTTTGTTGTACACCACTGCATCATAAATGGCTTTAGCGGTAGATACATTGTGAACAACCACTCCAACCGAAGAAGGAAGTGCCATTGCAGGTACTTTACGTCCGGTAATAGCCTGGATCAACTGTTTTTCAGATCCTTGCGGATACTTTACCTGCAAGGTCTGTACAGTAAAATTGCAATCAGCAGCTGATGATTGTGCTGCCGCCTGACTCATTGCTGTGATGGCATCCGCTTTATTATTTTCAATGCCTATATGACATTCTGTAATGCCCAGTATTTTGAGAATGATCTTTGCACCCTCAATAACTTCTGTACTGTGCTCAAGCATCTGTCGATGATCAGAGGTTATATAAGGCTCACACTCAGCTCCATTCAAGAGCAGTGTGTCCACAGGAGAATCTGGTGGAGGGCTTAATTTGACGTGAGTGGGGAATCCAGCGCCACCAATACCGACAATACCTGCATTATGCACTCTGGCAAGCAGCTCTGAAACTTCAAGTCCCTGCCAATCCTGTTTCTCATATTTCCTGGGTTCCGCATCATGATCAACAGTAATAGTGATTGATGGAGCAGTTACCCGAATCGGATGCCCGGAAGTTGCAAGAGCCTTTACTTTTCCCGCTACAGGAGTATGCAAAGGAACACCTAAGCCTTTGGTTACTTCAGCAACCATATCTCCTTCGTTCACTTCAGTACGTCTGGAGACAATTGGAGTACAGGGGGCTCCAATATGCTGGCCTAGGATTAGTTCTAGCTCATCAGGAACGTCCATTACTTCAATGGCACATTTCTCTGTTTGCGTCTTAAATTCTGGTGGATGTGTTCCACCTTTTGGAAATGTCAGCAACGATTTCATAGATTAATGGTAACGGCAATAATTAAGTGTTATGTATGAGCCTGTTGATTTAATGCCTTTTGTCCCGATCTCTTCGTTAAATGAAAA